>NZ_JBHMIW010000010.1:0-277603 GCF_042436655.1 Sinorhizobium sp. P24N7
CGCGCGTCGGGCATATTGCCGACGGGTGAAATCAGTCCAACCCATTGTGGTCTCCGTTCGTCATAAGCAAACAAACAGAATCACAAATGACTGATTTCACTCAACTCTTTTTCGGTCAGGCTCTGAAAGGCACAAGCGTGAAACTGGCTGCCAGCAAGCCGATGCCAAAGACATGCGAATACGGCAGGACGCGCGAAGACACCCCTTTCATCCACATTGTCCCTGCAAGGAACAGGATCGGCCCGCCGAGCTGCGCCAGCGCGCTATTGTATGTTCCGGATTGGTAAGGATGCGCCAGGCTGAAGTCTTCTGCGACGGCGGTGAAGATGATACCGCCCACGATCGGAAGGTGACCGTAGGTGAAGAGATACTGCGCGGTGGTTTGCGGTTTAGACGTATCCTCTGCCTTGTCAGCAGCGCGTTCCTGGCCGTCGTGAAAATAGATCCACCACATGAGAACGGTAGTCAGGAAGGAAAGACACAGCACCAGAGGCGTACCTTCAGTGTCCAGGTTTTCATACGTGTGTTTGCCGATCGTCAGTATGGTCTCCCCGAGCGCGATAATGACAAAAAGCGCGCTGCGTTCAGCGAGGTGTTCCCCGTCGATGTCGAGCGTTTCGCGCGGCGAAGCTCCGAGACGTGGTACCCAGTATCTGACCATCGGGCCTACGTATTCCAGAGCAAGTGCCACGATCCACAGGACGACGCGCAGATTCGGTTCGGACAGACCCCCCGTGATCCAGAAGATGCTTGAAATAATAAGCCAGACGGTAATCCGGAAGAAGGTCATGAACGAGGCCAAGTCGCCTCTTCGGAACGCATAGAGGGTGAACAGCGACCGGCTGACCTGCATGGCCGAATAGGCGACCGCAAAGACAAGGCCCATGCCCGCGAGGGCTTCCGGCAGCGCGATGGCCATTACCATGCCGCAGAACATCAGCGTAAAGAGCAGCAGGCGGACCGGTGAGATCTCGGTATCCAGAAGATCCATGACCCACGTCGTGTGGATCCATACCCACCAAAGCGCGAAGATGAAGAGCACTGCTTCAGCGGCGATGCCAAGACTGAAATCATCCGAAAGGCTCTCGGAAAGCTGAATCAACGCAAAAACGAAAACGAGATCGAAAAAGAGCTCAGGAAAGCTCGCCTTCGTCTGATCCGTATTTTCTTTCCGGAGCCAGTGCGTTTTGTTTTCGGCCATGTAACCCTTCATAACGATGAGAGCAGAGATATATAGCGCAGCGCTGAGTCAGGTGCCTTCGTTCCGACCGAAATATCTGCACGCTGCTGGCTCGATTCTTTTGTAATAGGCTGCGGAGAAGATCATTGACAGAAGCGCACCCAAATGGACGAACGCTTGAGCTCACCAGTCGCATCGTATCGGCTTATTTGAGCCGCAATATCATTGCCCCCGACGAACTCCCCCACCTTATCCAGCAAACCTACGGCGCACTGGGCGAGACGTCTGCGTCAGCGCAGAGCCCGCCCGCAGTTGAGGATCAACGGCCCGCGGTTCCGATCAAGAAGTCCGTGACCGACGACTTCATCGTATGCCTGGAGGACGGGAAGAAATTCAAATCTCTCAAGCGCCATCTAACGACTAAATACGGTTTGACGCCGGAGCAGTATCGCGAAAAATGGAAGCTTCCATCCGACTACCCGATGACCGCCCGCAACTATGCTCTGCAGCGCTCGGAACTCGCACGGGCGATGGGGCTTGGAAAGAGACACGCATCAACGCCCGCTGATGCCCCTGCGCCTGTTCGCAGAAGATAAGTTTGAAGTTCGGTTAACGCGGTGGAAGATGCGGGTCGCATGCGAGCCACAATAACGGTCAGCCTCGGCCGCTCGCGCAATGCTAGTGCGTGGTGGCCAGCGCATCGAGGAAGGCCGGGTCCTGACCGTTCTGGGTTGCGTCCTTGGATCCTCCTATCGGCCATGGTGTTGGGCACGCTTGGCACTGAGCGTTTACCATTCGATGAAGCCTTTGCTTGGACTGTTTTCCGGGGGACAAGCACACTCCGGTCAATTCGACAAGAGTAAAACAAGAATACAAAAACCCCTAAATTGTTACTGGCACACCTAATACCTTCGTATAAGATCGACCACGCTTTGACACACCCTCTAGCATTGCCAGTGCTTGTAGTGGGCTTTGCGGCGGACCGTATTTCCGTGTCCTTGCTTCATACTGCAGAACGACAGTTCCAACGAAATTCCCTGACCGGAAACGGTCAGGGCTTCATCTATGCGCCTTAAGCTTGTTGATGTCAGCGCGCGCGATTCGGAGACGTAGATGGGCGAAACCTGTTGCAGCGGCTGACGAGCGCCCGCAACGGCTACTTTAGAAGCTCCGGTCCATTTCCATCGTTGGAAAGTAAGCACCCGATTGGCACCGCCTGCCGGATAGCGCCTTGATGACCTAAGACACGTCGTTAACGACGTCGTTAGCGACGTGTCTTAGGCGAGGTATGGGATGCGTGTCGAAATTCTTGGTCAGGAACGGCGGCGGCGTTGGGGTGACGCGCAGAAGCTCGACGTTGTCATGTCGATTGGGCTCGACGGTGCGACGGTCACGGAGGTTGCCCATCGGCACGATGTAAGCCGGCAGCAGATTTACGCCTGGCGGCATGAGCTGAAGAAGAAGGGTTTGTTGCCGTCCACGGCCGATACGGTCTTCGTTCCCGTAGACACGGCCGCCCTGCACGGCGCCCCGCTGGTGCGTGAGGAGGTTGCGCGCGGGCCTGCAATGATCGAGTTGCGGTTGAACGATGGGCGCAGCCTTCGCTTCGACAGTGGCGTCGATGCCGCCGTCCTCACTCGGCTCATCCGGGCGGTTGAAGCAGCATGATTGGACCAGGAACCGGTGTTCGAGTGTATCTCGCCTGCGGAGCCACGGACATGCGCAAAGGGGTGGAAGGTTTGGCTGCGCTTGCGCAGGATGTGCTGCGCCAGAAGCCGACGGGAGGTGCAGTCTTCGCGTTTCGAGGACGACGGGGCGATCGTTTGAAACTCCTGTATTTTGATGGCCAGGGCTTCTGCCTGTACTATAAAATTTTGCAGAGGGGGCGTTTTCCATGGCCTTCAGCAGCCGATGGAACGGCCCGGCTGACAACGGCGCAACTGGCCATGCTTTGGGAAGGGATTGATTGGCGACGGCCCAACTGGGGCGCTCCGCCGGCGCGTGTCGGTTGATTTTATCTCACTGAATCTGCTTGTTTTTATGGATACTCGTCCTGACCTATGGTAGTCAGGATCATGTCGAACGCGAGCCAAAATCTTCACGACGATCCGGCCTTCCTGAAGGCGATGATCGCCGCCTTGCAGGCGGACAACGCGAAGATGTCGGCGACGTTGCAGGCGCACGACCAATTGATCGGGGAACTGCGACTGCGCATCGCCAAGCTGAAGAAACAGGTCTTCGGCAAGTCCTCGGAAAAGATCGAACGGGAAATCCAGCAGCTGGAACTGGCGCTGGAGGATCTTTTAATCGCCGCAGCGGAAAACAGCACCAAGCGGCTCGATGAGGTCGATGCGGCAGTGCCTGCCACGCCTGTGGCAAGCACGCCCGAAAAGACGATGCGCCGCCGTCCGCGGGTATCGGAAAAAGGCAGCTCGCGAGCGCAAAGAACTCGATCCGGGTACCTGCTGCCCCGATTGCGGCGGTGAATTGCGCCTTGTCGGCGAGGACGCCAGCGAAATCCTTGACATGATCGCTGCGCAGATGAAGGTCATCGAGGTCGCCCGATTGAAGAAGTCCTGCCGTTGCTGCGAGAAGATGGTGCAGTTGCCGGCGCCGAGCCGTCCGATACCGGGCAGCATGGCAGGTGCTGGGCTTCTGGCTTACATCCTGGTCTCGAAGTTCGACGATCACCTGCCTTTGTATCGCCTGAACGAGATCTTCGCCCGCATGGGCGCCGACATTCCGGACAGCACCCTGGTCGATTGGTGCGGCCGCGCCATGCAGGTGCTCCAGCCCCTGATCGAGCGGATCGAGACTGCGATCATGGGCAGTGACCTCCTCCATGCCGACGACACCCCGATCCGGGTGCTGGATCGCTCTCGGCGAGACAAAGGGCTTGGGAAAGGCGTGAAGAAAGGCAGGATCTGGACGTATGTCCGCGATCAGCGTCCATGGGCGGGCGCGGCTCCACCGGGAACGGTCTACTACTTTGCTCCCGACTGGAAGGAAGAGCACGTCCACCATCACCTCAGGCAGACAAGCGGCATCCTTCAAGCTGACGGCTACAAAGGCTACGGGAAGCTTTATGAGCCAGGAGCGGACGGCATAGGCCGCTTCCGGGAAGCGGCCTGCTGGGCGCATTGGCGACGTGACATTCATGATATCTGGACCTCGAACAAATCCGAGATCGCGCGCGAGGCTCTCGACCGTATCGGCGCGCTTTACGACATCGAGCGCGACATTGCAGGCCAGCCTGCCGATATCCGCCTTGCTGCTCGTCAGAAGCACAGCAAAGCAAAGGTCGAAGCCTTGCGCGTCTGGGCTGAAGCGCAACTGACCCGTATTCCGGGCAAGGGCGATCTGGCGAGCGCCTTCCGTTACGGCCTGAGCCGCTGGCATTCGTTCTGCCTATTCCTCGAAGACGGTCGCGTCGCCATGGATAACAACGCCGCCGAACGGGCCCTGCGTCCAATTGCCGGACCTGAGTCATTGTGCACTCCTTCTCTAAGTGTCTGTAAACATTGGAAGCGTCTCCGTGTCAGCAATGCGACACGGGCGGCCCTTTCGGGCTATCGCAGCTTGGACCGTCGCAGAAGCCAGGTCGCTGGCCCGGATTTGATACGGCGCGCCGGGAACCACCTGCTCGGCAGACAACACGTTCGTCTTGATAAGGTGGCGTATTCTGTGGTTCGTCACGCCCAAAGTCGCCGCCGCCTCTGTCATGGTAAGCCATTCGCCCTCTTTATCGGCTGATTTGTACGCGTGAATGGCCCGGACCCGCCTTACGGAAGCGACACGGTGTGCGGTCCAGGTCTTTCCTTGACCCGTGGGCATACCCATTCGATTGAGCGACGCGGCGATATGTTCATCGGACCAGCGTCCTGCCATGCTCCGCATCACTGCCAAAGCATCTTCCGTTGTGGCGCAACCGTGTTCACCGCTCTGAGGCTTGCGCACTCTCAGTTCCGAGTGCTGACCGCCTTTCCAGTGGATAGTCAGCACCACGTCGCGCACTTCATCGTCAACATCGACAACAATGTCGGCGATCAATGTACGCAGCAGTTGCTGGCGCACGCGCATGGTGACATCCGGCGACTCCCAGGCCGCCTGCAGATTGTCAGCGAGGTTTGCGAAAGTGCCTGTGTCAACTTCGATGGTTGAAGGACTATCTGCAGGCTTGCGCACTTCCAGATCCCGGACGCGGCGTAGCGCCGTTTCCCAATTCTTCTCAAGCTGTGCAGCAATCAGGCGGTTGTCTGGATCGCATGCCGCATAGCGGCGCTCGGCGAGGCTTGCCTCGTAGCGGGCCTGCCGCAGTTCCAGATCGTGAATGTGGCGCTGTTCTTCCTGTCGCTCCCGATGCATCCGCTCTGCTTCAAAAGTCGCCTCGATCGCTAATGGTTCTACCGCGCGCAACAACTCGCGCGCAACCGCCGCATCGACCTTCGAGCCGCCGAACGTCATGCAACGGGGCAAGCCCATCATCAGGTTCTGTTTATGGCAGCGATAGACTGGATTTTGTGGATTTCCCGTATAGGCAACACTCAGTCGCCGTCCACACCGTCCGCAAGTCACGAGACCCGACAACAACGCTTTGCCGCCGCGGCCCGATTTGGTTCCGCCCGAACGGCCATAATTGTTGAGCGCCAGTTGCTGTTGGTTGCGCTCGTACTCTTCCCAACTGATGTAACCTTCGTGATGGTCCCGGATCATCACTTCCCAGGTGCCGGCCGGCTTGCCGTGTCCGTAGCTACGCCGCGCCCTCCCATCGACGATGGCTGTCCGCTTCTCGCTCTTTCCATAGACGTAGACTCCGGCATAGAAGGGGTTCTTCAGGATGCCGATGACATTCCGGTAACGGACTGGCGTCCAGACAAAGCTGGTCATGCGACCTTCGTCCGACGGCCGCGGGAAGTGGATATTGTCCCGTATCATCGACAATAGCACCTGGCGTGCGCTTCCAAGCTCACGGAAGCGTGCGAAGATGGACCGGATCACGTCCTGCAGCCGCAAATCCGGATCAAGCCCGAGCCCCGCCTCTCGATGCCAAATGTACCCAAACGGAACGGAAAGTCGCAGTTCGCCACGGCGCGCTTTCGATCTGGCGGCATCGAGCATCCGGGCTCTCAGCACGCCCAGTTCGAACTCGCTGATACTGCCCTTCATTCCCAGCAGCAGCCGATCGTTGGGTCGACACGGATTGTAGACGCCGTCATGATCAATGACGCGGGCTTCGACCAGGCCGCATAGTTCGAGCAGGTGATGCCAGTCCCGACCGTTGCGCGCAAGCCGTGAAGCATCGAAGCATAAGACGGCACCAACTTGGCCAGCGCATAAAAGGGCGACAAGACGGTCGAAACCAGGGCGCGCGACAGTTCCGCTGGCAGAGCGCCCGAGGTCGTCGTCGATGGTCTCGATATTGCTGAAGCCGTGTTGTCGCGCAACGTCAACAAGATCATACTGCCGTCGCTGGCTTTCCAGATTTGTCATGACCTGCGATTGCGAGGATTGCCGCACGTAGACGATGGCTTTGCGCGCGAGCAACGCTGTCGGAATCAAATTAGTGTTGCTCATCGATGAGCTCCTCGACGACGAGGCCTGCGGCCTGCATCAGCAGGCAAGCCAGCGTTGAAATCACCTTCTTGCGATCCTTGTCGCTCAGACCGTCGAGCATCCGGGTTTTGAATATCAGGTCGAGCTGCCGGCCCGACGCCGGCACCAGCGTATTGCGGGATCTCATCATGGTCCTCCTGAGTGATTCTACGTCCACTTCGGAAGGGTGCCGCTTTGGTGCCGCCAGAGACCAGCCTGTTCAATTCGATTAGCGTCGCAAGATCGACGCGTGGCGTTCCCATGGTCATGCCGCGGCAGACCACGGGATCGATCATCCACCCTGAGATCGCGATGACGACACCTGTCGGCCCCAGAACCTTCAAAACCCGGCCTGTCGCTCGTTCTTCAACACGGCGAATGGAAACCCTCTGGCCAAAATAAGGATGCCAGCGATAAAGAACCTCAACTTCATCGCCGACATGGGCAGAATGGAAGGAAAAATTGGCTCTTCGCAGGCGCTGACACCGGCGCGGAGACCCTGGCGCGTGCCATGACGATCATCGAGACGGCCAAGATGAACGGCATCGATCCGCAGGCCTATCTGGCCGACGTGCTCGACCGCATTCACGATCACAAGATCAATAGGCTCGACGAACTGCTCCCGTGGAACTGGGCACCTGTGGCAATCATCTGCGCCGAGGCCGCCTGATGGCCACCGTCACCCATGTCTTCACCATCAACCATGTCGCCGAAATGCTCGGCGAAGACCGGGAACTCCTCGAGACGATCGTCAGCAATTCTGACAATTTGACCTATGGAAGTATCATCAGCGTCGTACACGGTGACGATGAGACAATCACCGCACTGACCGACGATGGCATCGATGAGCTGAGGCAAATGCTTGCCGATGCGCGCCGTTCGCCTGAAGCCTGGAACGACTTCCTCGACTGCTTCGTCGACGACGAAGAAGTCATCGCTCGCGTCAAGGCGAAATCTCCGCGGTAACAATCGGCCGGTTACGTTGGAAAAGACCGTTCCTCATATATCAGCTTGTCGAGTGTGTTGTGACCGGCCTGCATGATGTCCATATCGCAGATGTGACAGATAGCCGCCAATTCCTTCATCAGATCGCCTACTATGAGGTCGCGGCGCCGGAGGGTGCCTGTTTCCTCTTTCATAATGGCTGACTCGAGTTCCTCAAAAGACCCTCCCAGAGCCCGGTAGAGCTCCAGGGTCGACGAAAGAAGGTTTCGCCGGCGCTGGGCAGGATCAGTCACTGAAGCCTCGCCGTCGCAGACCGTCATAAGTTTGATAGTTTTGTTCTGAAATTCGCTCATCAATACAAACGCAGATCTAAACCAATGTGCTCGGCACGATATCCTTAAAGGTTGAACGTCGAATTAATCTCAACCACTTCCGTCTTTTGGCGCCAGCGAAGGAGCATCCGGACGTCGGCAGCTTCGATCAGGTGCCTTTGGGCGTAGAAATGCTCGTGCAGCGGGTACATTCGCGCACGGGACGGGTTGTTGGGAATCACCGCACAGTGCCCTTGTCGACGATGGCGTCGCGCAGACGATAACGCGGTGTCGGCCATGACGACCTCGGCGGGCAGGCCCTCGATCAGGGCGTCGGCTTGCGGCGCATCGCCCTTCTGGCCTGCGGTGAGTGTGACCGAGACCTCGCAGGCCATGTGGATTTTGGTGTTCAAGCCGCCGCGGGAGCGGCCAAGGGCCTGATCTTCACCCGTTTTTTGCGCCGGCGGCGTGCTGATGGGCGCGGATGATGGCGGAATTGACTATCGGGCAGCACATGGCGATCTCCTGTCGGTTATTCAACATGGCTCCTATGCCGAACCCACACGCCAACTTGTCATATAACCGTACGCGACGCCGGCGAAAGCACCCTCACAAAGATAACGAGACACTCGCGCCATAGTCCATTATGTCTATGCTCGTGCCGCACTTGGCCTCTTAATGGAACGCGGCCGGACTGGGAGAAATGCCTCACACACCACTTATTGCCACCCTCGTTGCCGGCCTTGGGCTGGCCTTCATTTTCGGCACTGTGGCAAATCGACTTCACCTATCGCCGCTGGTCGGCTACCTCTTGGCAGGTGTTTTGATCGGCCCGTTTACGCCTGGCTTTGTTGCAGACCAATCGCTGGCGCGCCAACTCGCCGAGCTTGGTGTTATCCTGCTGATGTTTGGCATAGGGCTACATTTCTCCATCCACGACTTACTTTCCGTGCGGACTATCGCGCTTCCTGGGGCTCTCGGCCAAATGGCTCTGGTGACAACGCTCGGGTTCATCGTGGCGCAAGCGATCGGATGGCCAATTGCAGCCGGCGTGGTGTTCGGGTTGGCACTCTCGGTTGCAAGCACGGTCGTGGTACTAAGGGCCCTCCAGGAAAAGCGACAACTCGAAACCGATGGAGGGCGTATTGCCGTCGGATGGCTGGTCGTCGAAGACGTCGCCATGATCCTCGCCCTCGTATTATTGCCGGCCTTCGCTAGCAGTTTTGGCGGCAGCACAACTCGGCCGAGTTCAGGCGATGGCGGCCTCTTCACGTTTCTTGAGCCGCAAACTGTGTCCGGCGCGCTTGCACTTGCGTTGACCAAGTTGACTGCCTTTTTTGCTGCGATGGCTATCTTTGGCCGGCGCGTCATTCCGTGGGTACTGCACTATGTTGCTCACACCGGTTCGCGAGAGCTTTTCCGTCTGGCGGTACTGGCGATTGCCCTGGGAGTCGCTTTCGGAGCAGCTGAACTGTTCGGTGTCTCCTTCGCTCTTGGCGCATTTTTCGCGGGGATGATCCTCGCCGAATCACAGTTGAGCCAAAGGGCCGCTCAGGAAACGCTGCCGCTCCGCGACGCATTTGCCGTGCTCTTCTTTGTCTCGGTAGGCATGTTGTTCAACCCCATGATTCTGGTCGAGCAGCCGCTGCTCGTCGGAGCAACATTCCTGATCATCGTGATTGGCAATGCTACAGCCGCGTCCGCGATCGCCATCATGTTCGGCTATTCCCTGCCTGTAGCTCTGACACTCGGCCTCAGCCTCGCACAGATCGGCGAGTTCTCCTTCATACTTGCGGCGCTGGGAGTTGAACTCAAGCTTCTTCCGGAGGCAGGACGGGACCTGGTGCTTGCCGGAGCGATCCTGTCCATTCTCATCAACCCTCTTCTATTCGCCGGATTCGGTCGCCTAATGCCATGGCTCAAGCAACGCGAGCCGGTCGGCGCCATACAAGAAGACCGCAAGACAGACACACCCGAGCTCACGGGTACCCGTCTCACCCACCATGCTGTCCTTGTCGGCTATGGGCGGGTTGGGAGCCTGGTTGCAGAGACGTTGCAAAAAGCACGGTTGCCTTACCTGATAATTGAGGAGCGGCAAGCGGTTGCCGATCAACTCCGGGCGCTTGGCGCCGAAGTCATTATTGGAAATGCCGCTCAGCCCGGATTACTTGAGGCGGCCAACGTTGGCGCAGCCAACTGGTTGATCAGCGCCATTCCAAGTCCGTTCGAAAGTGGCAACCTCATCGAGCGCGCCCGCACAGTGAATCCGACACTCGAGATCATCGCCCGCGCGCATTCCGACGCTGAGGTCGATTACCTGACAAGGTTGGGAGCGAACCTCATCATCATGGGCGAGCGGGAGATCGCGCGGAGCATCTCGGAACATATTTTGAGCCGCATCGATGTATCCGCAGCTCCCAATCCTAACGAAGGCCAAACAGGCCGCATATCAGAATAAGCTTGCGCTGAACTTCGGACAGGTCCCTCGCCTTAATGTGAGCAGAACTTGAGACCCCGCCATTCAACTTCTGGCGCAGTTGAAGGGAGCGGCGGAAAGCACGTGGCAAGCTGTCTTCTGAACGCCGTGCCGCCGAAATTCGCAGGAGACTGGTGTTCTATAACGTCCCGGACGCAGAATCCTGGAATGGTCGCTTGGTCGGAGAAACCGGACTATCCCACCTCGAAGAGGCAGACCGCGCCGATCTGGATTGGAGGTCGAGGCAGCGCTCGCATGGCACGATGGAGATCCGCGGCCAACGATCGTCACACCGTTGCTCGACTGCAAGCATCTGCGCGAACAGCTTGCGATCGCCGAGCAGTTCATGAGTGTGGGGATCTCGCGCGGGTGGTCGCCGCGGTTTCAGAGGCCGGAGGAGTGACCCAGCCAAATGTGGACGCTTGTTCTCCCGTCCGACCGGACGGCCTCTCCATTGCCAGATTCGACGAGCAATTCCCTTTGGTATGTTATGTGATCCTTTGGTGAATATTCAGGAGCGTTTTCGACGAGGCAATGCGCCATCTGCGCGTCGGCAAGGTCGTCGTCGATCGGCGGTCGCGCACCCGCATGGCATGGGGGCGCAAAGACTGCAGCGTGCCGCTCTGGTCCGACTGCCAGACTGATCCGAAATTGGAAGCGCCGGTTGGACTGCGCTTCGAGCAGAACTTCCTGTTTCCGCACCGGGGCGGAACGCTATGGATTCTGAACAAGAGCTGAGCCTGGCTTCGCTATCGCTCGGAATTTGCCAACGACCGCGCCTCATAGCGAGTACGCATGCTGGCGCGCAAGCGCTTGCACCGTCTTGCGAGCTCCTGCACAATGCCACACGTGCCCAAGTGGCGTTACTGGGGCAGTAAAGCGAGCGCAGATGACCGTCATAAACAGGTGCGTCTTGAAGACTGGGCCCCATGTCTGCTGTTTTGCCTCCATCGTGTAAATAGGATACCGATGACCCTTGAGGGTCTGCGCGCACCGAGAGGGAAGCGAGAAGATGGAAGCGGTGAAGGTGCCCACGCCCGACGTTTCGGCGGTTTACACGGTCGACCTGAGTGAGCGGCCAGTGCCACGCGGCGATGCCGCGCAGGAGAAGGCCGCACTTCTTCAGCTCGCCGGACGCATGCACGATGCGCCTGGAGAAATGCTCCCAAAGTTCGTCGAACTCGCCATGGAACTGACAGGCGCGATTTCCGCCGGTGTCAGCCTGCTCGAGCAGACAGAGTCGTTCCCGGTGTTCCGCTGGCATAATCTGAAGGGAATTCTATCGCCGTTCAACGGGGCGACTACTCCCCGCGATTACTCGCCGTGTGGCATTACGCTCGACCGCAGCGCACCAACACTGGCGATCCATCCGGAACGCGTCTATGACTGGATACCAGCGGGCTTGTCGCTGCCAGAGGTTTTGCTCGTTCCCCTATATATAGGACGGACGGAGCCACTCGGGACCCTTTGGGTCGTCGCCAACAGGATCGGGTATTTCCACTGCGGTCACGGAGCCACGCTGCAGGAGCTTGCCGATTTCATCGGTATAGCACTGAAGATCGCGCGATCCGAACGGGAACTCCAGCAGGCGCTTGTACAGCAGGAACTGCTCACCAGAGAGATGAGCCACCGGCTCAAGAACCTTTTCGCCATCGTAGACGGCATAATCCGCATCAGCGCCCGAAGCACGGACAGCAAGGATGATTTAGTCGCGCTGTTGTCTGGCAGGTTGCATGCGCTCGCCGCTGCCCATTCCTTGGTGAAACCATCTTTTAGCGACGTCCAAGGGGCGGCCTCCAATCTTGCGGACCTAATGGGCATCGTCATCGCGCCTCACGAGCCTGCCGCAATCCCCGGCAAGAGCGGGTTCTCTCTTGAAGGCCCTACCATTTTATGCGGCGAGCAATCGGTCAACGGACTTGCGCTAGTCTTCCATGAGCAGGCGACCAATGCGGCCAAATACGGGGCGCTGTGCGGCGACAATGGCAGGGTGGACATTGTCTGGCAGATCAACGGCGACGACCTGAGCATCACTTGGAATGAAGAGGGGGAGAGAGAGATATCCTCCCCTCCTGCTTCCAAGGGCTTCGGCAGCACGTTGGTGGAGCAGACTGTGATCCGCCAATTCGGCGGTACCCTCAACTATGACTGGCGTCCGACCGGTTTATCAGTGAACATCATCTTGCCATTGTCCCGTCTGGCACAGTAGCACCGTCCAGCTATCTTCGAAAATTAAGCTGACATCCGCGTATGTGAGCGCCCATGCTGCAAGAGCGCCCCAAAGGTTCATCAAGAGATCTGTTACAGAGGAGTTCATCATCTCCTGGAAGCGGGGGGAATCCCAACCTCTGAAACGGCACTTGCGGCTAAATTGGGCCGACCAATCAGGAGAAGTGGAGCTACCAGCCGGCTATCCTTTAACCGCTGCCAGTTAGGCACGGCAGAGATCAGGATGCCTTCCAGACGAGAGATGAACATCGCTCCATCGCTCGTTTTCGAGTCGGCTGGGCGATCACGAACCCGCGACGTTCTTCGGTCGGAAGTTCTTCCAGTCGACTGCGCCAATTCTTGCGGAACATTGATAGCCGCCGACACCTGATGGTGAGCACTCGCCCGGCCCTCCCCGTTCCAGCGCGGGGGCCAAACGCGTTTCCGACCGCCGATCTCCCGCAGCTGCGGGAGATCGGGGCTACTTACTAGCCGGCACGACGCGTGGCATCAGTCGTGACCAGAGTACGCGGCGTTCCAAACGCACCACCGAACCAAGCCGCGACCGCGCCAACAACGAGAGAGAAGAAGCCCAAGATGGCCCCGCTAGAAACTGCGGTGGCGGCCGCATCCGCGGCTTCGGTCGCCTGTTGTTTGGCGCGTTCGATCGAGGCCTTGTAACTCTCTTCGTATTGTTGAACCTGCGCGCGTGCCTGGTCCACCGGAATGTTCTGTGCCTTTGCAATGGCATCAGCAGCGAGATTTCGTGCTTCTTCCGCGGTCGCCTCGTCGCCGGTGACTGCTGCCTGCACAGCGGCGACTGCTGCGTCGCGGAGCGCTGCCGGATCGTTGCCTCCCGTCGCACTCCTGACCTGCCGCTCGATGTCGGCCATTGGATCCGCGGACGCGGCGATTGTCGGTGCGGCGGCAGAGGTGACTGTGGCGGCAGTCTTGCCGACGCCCCCGATGATGCTACTCAGACCGCTGAAGGCGCCACCCACCAACGCGCCGACGGAGGTCGTAAGGAGATAAAGAACGATCAAGGTCGTGACGGCCCAACTCGTCAGCCCATGGTAACTTCCCGTCGTTTTGCCAGGGCGGCCGGAAACCCTGCTGGCGATATATCCGCCGACGAAGGCCGCAACTATGCCAGAGACGACGAACCAGAGACCGCCGGCGATCGAAAAAGTGCTTGGGTTTGGGTTGTCGTTTGTTGTCGGATCGATGACGGCGGCTCCGATGCCGACGCCCAAGAGGTTCAGCAGAAATTGGACCGCAAGCGCGAGCGCGACGCCCGCAAACACCGCTCCCCAGGAGATTTCGTTGATGACCGTATTTGCCGAGAGATCAGGAGCGTAAACGGTCTCGCGGGTTTGATGAACGGCGACAGGATCGCTCATGATGGTGGTCCTCCCTTTATGCAACTTGTCTAAACTAAGTACCTGCGAAAGAGTTCCTTGGCCGCGGTGGAGGGCAAGCTCACCTAGATCGATCGGGGAGCAGGCTGCTATGCCAAACACCGTCTATCGTCGGCCCTCTCCCTGATCCCCTCAAACGAGGGATGCCTCAACTTCCGCTCATCGGTCCCACGCCCGATACTCGCCCCCACCTGAAATGATCATCGAGGAAGGGCTCCGCCGTAGTTGCGAAGCCGCTGAGCTCCTCACCAAGAGGTTGGTTTTTGTGTCAGTCTGGGCCCGCGCGAAGGACCTGCTCCGCAAGATCGGGGTTTTCCCGGATGGGCACCTGCTACGTCCTTGCAGGGCGGTCTCGCTACAGCGATGACGATGTGGCTACGTTCCTAGAAAATTGGACACAGTCTCTACCAGTTTTGCTGGGGGGAACGGCTTTTCTAGCATAATGCCGTTCGGGACACTTCTGGACGCCCAAGCTTAGAAAGCCGTGTCCCGGCGACACGCGCGTCCCCCTAACCGGTAGGTGAATCCAGCACTGCTGAACGCATCTTCAATTTCCACCAGCATCAGCGTTTCGTCGCCGGCAAGCTGCGCAGCTCTCCCATCATAATGTCGAGACGGCTTCCGCGCCGAGAGCCTTGAGCTGCTCGATGGAGGCAATCCCCATCAATGCAAGGCTGATCGCAATCTCCCGCTCGAGGATGGCGATCACCTCGGCCACGCCCGCCTGCCCGGCGGCCGAGAGGCCATAGGTATAAGCTCGGCCAAGCATCACGCCGTCTGCGCCGAGTGCGATCGCCTTGATGACGTCCGCGCCTCGGAGGATACCGCCGTCAAGCATAAGGCAGAAGTCGGTTCCCACGGCGGCGCGAATGCTCGGCAGGGCGCGGATCGTGCTCGGGGCACCGTCGAGTTGACGTCCGCCGTGGTTGGAAATCACCACCCCATCGCAACCGAGGTCGCGAGCGCGTACGGCATCCGCGGGCGTGAGAACGCCTTTAATTACGAGCTTGCCCGTCCAGCGTTCGCGTAGCGAGGCGATGTCCCTCCACGACAGCGTCTTGTCAATTCGGCGCGAGAGATTGGCCGCCTGCTCAAGCGCGCCGCGACCGAATTCCGGCCGGTGCTCGATAGCCCTGACCGACGGCATGCCGGCAAGGGCCACCTGTGCGAGCCAGCGCGGCTTCAGCGCGAGGCGGGCGAAGAGGTCCGGCGTCACCCGCGTCAGCGATCGGAAGCCGTTTCGCACATCCCGTTCGCGAATGCCCGTAATGGCTGTGTCCACGGTTACGAACAGGGTATCGACGCCGGCCCGTTCTGCCGCTTGGAGCAATTCCTCGCATAGCGAGCGATCCTCCAGCACATAGAGCTGGAAATGCAGCGGCCCTTCCGTGACGGTGCGAAGGTCGGCTAGTGAAGCGATGGAAAAGGTTGAAAGGCAGAAGGGGATGCCCGCGGCATGCGCCGCCTGCACGGCCTTGACCTCGCCCTTGCCGGAATAAAGGCCGAGGAAGCCGACCGGCCCGAGCATGAACGGCAGGGGATGACGTTTCCCGAGATAAGCCGTGGAAAGGTCCTGCGGCTGCGGCTCGACTAGCACGTTCTGGCGCAGGGTTATGCGGGAGAAGTCCGAGCGATTCGCCCGCATCGTCTCCTCCTCGAAGGAGCCACCGTCTATATAGTCGAAGAAGATCTTCGGCAGCCGCCGTCGGGCGAGATCGCGAAAGTCGTGGATGTTGACCAGCGCCATGTCAGCCGTTGTCCGGATCGATTGTGTCGATGAATCTTGAAATTAAATCGTCTCCCGCAGCCGGCTCGCTTCCTGCCATCACCGCGACGGAGAAGCCTATCAGGGAGGAAATCGCGTTATGAGTCGTTGCGCCGGCCCGCAGGTTCATCACCAGCGTCGGGCATAGGAAAAGGCCAAGCCGGATGACCCGGCGCCAGTCGGCCGGAAGCGTGCCCCGCGCCTTCAGTTCGTGGAGCAGTGGACGCCATAGTGCCTCTGCCTTCACGTCGAGAAGCGCCCGCCTGGCGGGACTTGGCATGAAGTCGGTCGTGACGCGGAGCAGACTACCATCGAGCATTACGCTGGCCGTGTAGTGCTCAGCCGCCATGGCAGGATCGTAGAGCCACAGCGGATGGGCGAGGGTGTTATGAAAGGTCGTCTTCACTTCGGCGAGCAATGTCGGGATGTTCTCGCCGGCAAAGGCGGGATCGAAAAAAGACAAGCGTGCCCTGTCATCGCGCTCCTCGTACCAGACATTCGCGTTGTGGGCATCGCCATGCGCGACCACTCCCCCGGCATCGGTCAGCCGCGAGGGGTTCAGCCGCTCATGCGCGGCATCGAAGAGAGCACCGAGGCTGTCGCGGTATTCGATGCCGTTCACCACAAACCGGCAGCGCGATAGCGTCTCCCAATCGATCGTCAGGTTCGGAAAGGCAAAGTCCTTGCCGACATAGAAGCTCGCCATTCGCCCGCCCGGATAGGTACCTGCCGAAGGGTCGATGAGCCGTTCGTAAAAAAGCCGGTGGATCGGCTCGGCCGCAACCTCCCCCGCATTCACCGGATGCAGCGTATCGAGATAGACCTGAAGCACGGCTTCGCTCAGCCTGCGTTCGGCCTCAACAGCCCTGTCTCTCGCGGCAGCATCGTCATTCAGATCCAGCGCTCGCAGCACATCGGAAAAACGCGGATCAGTGCGTCGGCGATAGACGAGGATCTGTTCGCCCGGAAGAGTCGACATCAGCAATGGCTGATCTACGGGAAGTCCGGCGCGGGCCAGGATGTCCGCGCGGTAATATTCGCCGCTCATGGCCTCCTCGCCTTCTTCCTGATGGAACTTGAAAAAGAACGCGCCATCTTCGGTATCGAAGAATCCATTGAGGGAATTGAGGCTATACTGGTCGTGATTGATCGCGACGTTCTTTGCCTCGATCCCGAAAAGGTCGCGCAGCAGCTCGGCCAGCAACTGTTCCGCCATGCCGTCTCCGGTTTTGGCGATCTTCCTAATTTGTGCGGTGCGGCTCGTGGCCTGGCTCATAGCGTTCTTTCCGAATGGGTATTTGGATAGGAACGGCGGTCACTTGCCGCCGTGCAGATAGCGGCTGCCGAGCGAATAACGGCTGCCGACATAGGTGAAGGTATTCACAGTTGCGACGACCGGACCTGTCCAGGTCTTGCGGTGCAGGACCAGGCAGCAGTCACCCGGGCGAATGTTCAGCAGGCGAGCCTGGTCAGCACTGGCCGGCAGAGCGCTGATGAGGTGCTCCACCTCGGTCAGCGGCGTTGCGTTCTGCAGGTAGTCATAAGTGGCGACTGCGGCAAAGTCCTGGTCGACATAGCCGGAAACGAGGTTGGGATTGACGTAGCGCTCCTCGAGCTGGACCGGCAGGTCGTTCTCGAAATGAATGACGACGGAATGGTCGACGGGCTTCACCGCCTCAAACTCGAAGGCGAGGAGAAGCTCTGGTTCCGGTCGTGCGATGCGCTCGAGCACGAACACCTCGGCCCGGTGCCGGCTACCGCGCGCTCTGATCTCGGCGATGATGTTGCTGATCTCGATCAACGTCGACTGGGGCCGCGGCGGAGCGACAAAGGTGCCGACGCCCTGAATGCGGCGCAGATGCCCCTCCGAAGTGAGCTCCCGCAGCGCCCGGTGAACGGTCATACGGGACACGCCGAGTGCCAAGACGAGCTCGTTCTCGGACGGAAGCCGGCTGTTGCGGGCCCACTTGCCGCTGCCGATGTTGCCAAGGACGAAGTCCTTCACCTTCGCGTAGAGCGGCGATGCAGAATCTGAAAGCGTATTCATGGTTCACTGCCTCCACCTTCGCCTCGGCATCCGGAATGACATGGCGGACCGGACTTAGCCCGCAACCTCGATGATCGTCTTGAGCGCCTTGCTGTCGCCCCGCAGCAGCCTCTCGTAAGCCTCGGGCACATCGTCGAGCGCCGGCAGCACCTCGATGAAACGTTGCAGCGCGGGTGCGAGATCGACGAGTAACCCGACGCTCTCGGGCAACTCGTCTGCAAAGGCATGGCAGCCGACGAGTGACATCTCCCTCTCCACGAGGATGTTGGGGTCGAAATCGAGCCTGCCGTGGCCAATGCCGACGAGCGCCAGCGCTCCGCCAGCTGACAGGATGTCGAGAGCCCGGGCGATCGCCTGAATGCTGCCGGTGGCATCCAGGGCGAACCGCACCCTTCCGCCGGGAAGTGCTTCTTCGATCACCGCCCTGTCGAGAGCAACGACCGCGCCACCAGTCACCTCGGCGACAAGAGCGGCTTTGTCGGCGTTCAGATCGGCCAGCAGCAGCGGACCGGCGTGCAACCGGGAGAGAAGAAGGGCGCTCAACCCGCCGATCGTGCCGCAGCCGATGACGAGAACTGGTTCGCCGGCCGGAATGGCGAGGCGACGCACGGCATGCAAGGCGACCGCCATCGGTTCGGCCATAGCGGCAACATGGGGCGAAAGCTCAGGATCGTGGCGCACGACCAGTCGGGCTGGCAATTGCACCGCCTCGGCAAAGCCACCGTCACAGATCTCGCCGACGAAACCCAAGGCCTCGCAGACATTTTTGCGGCCGCTCGTGCAAGCCGGGCAGGTGCCGCACCACATGCGCGAGTCCGCAGAGACGACGTCTCCCCGCACCACGTGACTGACGCCCTCTCCGATCGCAGTCACGCGACCGCAAAATTCATGGCCTGCCGTCGAGGGCCGGCGCGAGATCCATTGGCCGGTACGGTAGTTGTGAAGGTCGGAACCGCAGATGCCAGCAGCCCTTACTTCAAGGTTGACGAAGCCTGGCGGCGGAGCCGACAGTTCGGCGACCTCCTCCACCCGCAAGTCCTTGGCGTCGTAGAGCCGCACAGCCTTCATGGTTCAGGCGCCCTGCTTCAGATAGCGATCGCGCACCGGCGACACGGCAAGCGCATGCGAGGAGAAACCCTCGTAGATCGCCAGATTGTGGGAATGCTTTGCGAATTCCGGATAGGCCGGTGCCGTGACATAGCCGATCGAGCTGCGCTTGACGAAATCACTGACCGACAGCGGGCCGAACGTTCGGGCCCAGCGGCTGGTCGGCAATACGGCGTTCGGCCCAAGCGAAAAGTTGGCGATGCTGACCGGAGTATGGGGACCCATCAGGATTTCGGACGCTTCAGTGATGTGGCCGAGATGAATGAAGGGCTCTTCCGAGAGAAGCTCCAGATGCTCCGGCGCATAGGCGTTTACGAACTCGTAGCTTTCCTCGATGGACGAGGTGAGAACGATGCCGCCGGTCTTTCCGCTCAGCACGGCCGTTGAGAAGGCGACGCGCTGTTCGGTCATCTTCGCCCAGTGTTCTGGAAGGGCTGCGAGCGCCTCCTCGGCGACGCGGCGGCTGTGGGTAACGAGATAGGCAGAGGAATCCGGGCCATGTTCCGCCTCGATCAGCAGGTCGAGCGCGGCAAGACCACCATGGACCGTATCATCGGCGAGGATCATCACTTCGGACGGACCGGCAGGAAGACCAGTATCGATGACGCCGGAGAGCAAGCGCTTGGCGGCGACCACCCACGGGCTGCCGGGACCGACGATCTTCAGCGCCGGCTTGATGGTTTCGGTGCCATAGGCGACGGCAGCAACGGCCTGCGCGCCGCCCACCTTGTAGACGGTTTCGACACCGGCGAGGCGTGCGGCAACCAGCGTCGCAGCATCGACGGAACCGTCCGGTGCCGGCGGTGTGACGATGGCCAGATTGGAGACGCCCGCAACAACGGCCGGGACCGATGTCATCATAGTCACCGACGGGAAAGAACCTTTGCCGCGCGGCACGTAGAGCGCGACCGACTGAATGGGCGTAAAGCGGTCTCCCGCAAATGCGCCGGGACGGATCTCCTTCAGCCACATGGCTTCAGGCTTCTGCTCCTCATGGAATTTGCGGATGTTATCTATGCCGAATTGAACGGATTCGATCACGCTTGCATCAACCAGCTTGAAGGCCGCATCGAACTCGGCCGCGGTAACCTTCAGATTGGCTTCCGTGATGTCGGCCTTGTCGAGTTCGCGGCCAAATCGTGCAAGCGCCCTGTCACCCTCGGTGCGGACGGCTTCCACGATCGGCGCGACCTTCTCGATGAAGGCCGATATGTCGGTTTCCGAACGGCGCAGCAGGGCGGCCTTTTCCTCGAGGTTCAGCTTGGAATATTCGTAGAAAGACACGTTGGTCATCGTCTTGTCCTTGTATCTCGCCCTCGCAGGGCCGAAGGGTCATTTCGATTTCAGGAAGATGTCGAGACCGACCAGGCGGTCGAGCAGCGCGATCGCAACACCCGCGCAGGCGATGAACACCACGGAGATGGCGGCCAGGTCGGGCGTGATGATCGAGCGGATGGAGTTGTAGATCTGCACCGGCAGCGTCACGCTTCGAGCGTCGACCAGCAGGAGGCTAACCAGAAACTCGTTGAGCGCGAGGATGAACATCAGCAGCGATCCCGTGATCACGCCCGGCAAGACCGCCGGCAGCGTGATGTAGAGGAAGCGTTGCAGCGGCGGCGCTCCGCAATTGGCCGCAGCCAGTTCCAGGTCGGGCGACAGATTGCTGGCACTGGCCGTCACAGCCCAGACCATGAAGGGCAGGTTAATGACGGCGCAGGCGATACCCACCGGCCACAACCGCCCGAGAACGCCTATATTGCCGAGGACCAGCATCATGCCAATGCCGGAACCAATCAGCGGGATGGTGAACGGCAACAGCAGATAGATCTGGATCGATCGAGCAAACCGGACCCGATATTTGGCCAACGCGATGCCGGCGAGCGTGCCGACCGGGATCGAGACCACGGTGCATATCGTGGCGACGATCAGCGAACGCAGGAAGGCCTGCCTGAGGTCACTTGCCTGGGCGATCGCCCCGTACCATTTCAGCGATAGGCCGTCCGGCGGAAAGGTAATGATGTTTCCGGCCGTAAACGAGGCTCCGAGCACCACGACAGTGGGCGCAGACAACATCACAAGCGCAGTCGCAACGAAAGCCCATAGAACGAAGGATTTACTTTTGCTGCCCGTCATTTACGGCCTCCTGTCATGGCGAGCGTGCCTGCGCCGAATACCATGAACACGACGCCGACGAGCATGGACCCGACCGCAACGAGCATCATTGACAGCGTAGCACCCATGCCCTGGTCGGAGGTGCGGAAGAACTGGTCGTAGATCGCGTTGGCGATAAAGTCCTGCGTGCCGCCGCCGAGTATTGCGGGGATAGCGAAGTCGGTGAGCGACAGTGTCATCACGACTAGGCCGGCCCCCACGAGCCCCGGTCGGGAAAGCGGCAGAACGATGTGGCGAAAGGTGCGGGTCCAGCCCGCGCCGAGCGAGGCCGCTGCGGCCTCGAGGTCGCTGGGGATCGCGGTCAGAGCCGGTGCGAGCATCAGCACCGCAAAAGGCAGCATGTACTGAATGAGGCCGAACAGTACCGCAGGGTAGTTGTAGAGCAGCCGTATGGGCGGGACGCCTACGAGACCGAGCGCCTCGTTGACCATGCCCTGATTGCCGAGAATGATGAGCCAGCCATAGGCGCGCACAACCTGTCCGATGAAGAAGGGCAAAAACAACGCAACCAGCAGAAACTTGCGAAGCGTGGACGAGGGCGTGCGCACCATCAGATAAGCATATGGAAACGCGAACACCAGCGTGATCGCGGTCACGATCATCGAACCAATCAGGCTACGGCCTGCCACGGTCGCAAAGAAGCTCTCGGTCAGAACACGCTGATAATTGGCGAGCGTAAA
This sequence comes from Sinorhizobium sp. P24N7, assembly GCF_042436655.1. Lineage (NCBI taxonomy): Bacteria > Pseudomonadati > Pseudomonadota > Alphaproteobacteria > Hyphomicrobiales > Rhizobiaceae > Sinorhizobium > Sinorhizobium sp. P24N7. Next base: position 21,902 of record NZ_JBHMIW010000010.1, read on the forward strand.
GGTCTCCGACATCAGGAAGGTATTGGTATCGAGCGTTCTCAGGCTCGTATCGCCAATCTGGACAAGACCGAGCACAAGCAGCCCCACGAGCACAATCGCGGGCATCAGCATGAGATAAGGTAAGCCTCGCTGGAAGCTCGAGGGCCAGACGAAAGCCGCAAGGCGTTCGAGCATATCCATGACGCGCCACGTCAGGGGATATGCGGCACGGGAAGCGCGCATGGCATCGATCCTGTTTCACGAGAGAATGTTGCCCGCCGTGAGAAGGGACGCGGCGGGCACACAAGGCATCAGCCCTGCATGATTTCCTTGAACTTGGCGAACCACTGGCTCTCGTTCTCGACCTGTACCTTGGACGAGATACGGATCAGGTGTTTGAAGTCCTCTTCCGTGGTCGGGTAGGACGGATCGCCCACCAGATCGGCCGGCGGCGTGATGCCGGGGATGACGCCGGGAAGGCCGAGACCGTCGAGCCAGATCTGCTGTGCTTCCTTGGTCAGAGCGTGATCGATGTACTTCTTAGCCCAGTAAAGCTCATTTTCGGGCAGACCTTTCGGGATCCAAAGGCCGTCGGTGTCGAACTTTGCGCCTTCCTCCGGCACGACCCAGGCGATCTCGATCCCGTTCTTCTTGGCTTCGCGCGCATTGGTCGAGATGGTGCAGGCGGCGTCGATCTCGCCCTTCTGGAACCAGGTGGTAAAATCCGGGTCCTCGCCGAGCAGCGGCTGCTGCTCCTTGATCTTCGAGATGAAATCCCATGCCGGCTGCATGTTGGCGGGAATGTCCTCGAGCTTACCGCCGCCGGCGACCTGGGCCGGGAAGTGGAAGCCGATGCCGTCGTTATACAGCGCGATACGACCCTTGAGCTTGGGGTCGAGCAGATCCTTCCAGGACTTTGGTGCGCCGTTCGGGAAGGCCGACGGGCGATAGGCGAGCACGTAAACATAGCCGTAGGTATTGACGATCGGATAGCCGTCGAGACCGACCGGCTTGGCAAGATCCGTGGCGTTCTTGAGATTCGGCAGGTCCGACAGGTCCTCGGTGACCCCGCGCAGCGCCGACTTTGTCGCGTTCGTGGTCGTATCCCAGTTGATGTGGATCGGCGGGACACGCTTCTGGGCAACAGCGGCCCAGACCTTCGGCTGGATCTCGTTGTCCTCGGTCAGATCGTGACGAACGGCAATCCCGGTCATCTTGGTAAAGCTGTCGGACACGCCAGCCTTGAGGGCATCGACCCAGCTGCCGCCCCAGGCGCGAACGATGATCTCGGCCGGCTTTTCCGGCTCTTGGGCAAAGGCGCGACTGGCGCCGAGCGTCGAGAGCCCCGCCGAGGCGCCGGCCGCGGCGATCGACGCAAGCAACGTCCGGCGGCGGATCTGCGCGGACAGGAATTTTTCATGCGGCATTAGACATTCTCCTCTGGCTGGACCTTCTCGGGGTCATTTTTGAAAGACATGCATGTCCCTGGCATTCCAGCCGAGACGAACCTCGTCGCCCGGACCGAACTGCAAGTGAGATTCTGGATCGTGGTCGAAGACACGCATCAGCACGCCGGCCAGCCTCGGAACCTGAATTTCGTAAACGACGCGTTCGCCTTCGAAAATGCAATCGACGACCTGACCGTCGACCACCGTTTCGAGTCCCTCGAGTGGCCTATCCTTCGGTGCGATGCGGATCTGTTCCGCACGAACCGCGCCGCTGCAGGATATCCCGGTCGCAAGGGCAGCATCGGCAGGGATCCCGACGAGACGCACACCGTTGGCTTCGAACACGGCTCGCGCCGAAGTGAGTTCGACAACGTTGCCTTCAACGAAATTGGTGACGCCGATGAAGTTTGCGACGAAAGCGTTCGACGGCGCGCGATAGGCATCGACCGGCCGGGCCTTTTGCTGAATGGAACCGCCATTCATGACGATGACCTCGTCGGAAACCACCAGCGCCTCTCGCTGGTCATGAGTGACATTGATCGTGGTGACGCCGAGCTCTTTTTGGATGCGGCGGAACTCGAGCTGCATCTCCTCGCGCAGCTTGCGATCGAGCGCAGCAAGCGGTTCGTCAAGCAGAAGCAGGTCCGGCTCGAACACCAACGCACGGGCGATAGCGACACGCTGCTGCTGACCGCCAGACAACTCATTGATCCGCCGGCCGCCATAGCCGCCGAGGCGCACGAGATCGAGATAGCGCGCGACCTTTTCCGGGATCGTGCGGGCATCATGGCGTCGCATCTTGAGCGGAAAGGCGACGTTTTCGGCCGCCGTCATATGAGGAAAAAGCGCGAGCTTCTGGAACACCATGCCGATAGCGCGCTTGTGCGCCGGCACGGCACTGACCGGCCGCCCATTGATGAAGATCTCACCGTGGGTCGGCCGGTCGAAACCGGCGATCATGCGCAGCAGTGTCGTCTTACCGGATCCGGACGGTCCGAGAATGGTCAGGAACCGCCCCTTCGGGAGGTCGAATGAGGCGTTGCTGACAGCGTGAACATCGCCGAAAGCCATGCCGACGTCCTGGACGGAAACAGCGACCGGATTGACGGATCCGTTCGGACGGAGACCAGCAGCAACAACGCCCATTAAATTCCCCTGTCTTGCTCCAACCGACAAGACCGCGGCGAAGCTTTATTCTATTCGACCCGGCGGAAAGGCACTCCACCAACCTTTACGTCTATTTGTCTATACATATTAGTACAAGTATCGTCAACCAGCATTGCGCATTTTTTGCATTGCAATTCTACATGCCAACTATTTGTGCAGATGCGAAAGGAAGGCGCAAAGCCGCTGACAGTTTGGCTAGCGACGGACAGAATGACAAGCAGTCAAGACGGGTCCGTCGCACCGTTTGCACCCCACACGGAGCATTCATGCAGGCTCGCGCACGGATCAGATCGAGGCGAGATAGCCGCCGTCGACTGGAATACAATGCCCCGTGATATAGGCAGCCGCATCGCTGCAGAGGAAAACCGCGACACCGCCGATGTCGCTTTCCTTGCCGAAGCGCCGCTGAGGGATTTTTTCCAGCATGCTGGATTGCCAATCCTCGTCCTCGTAGAAGCCCTCAGTCATGGCGGTGCGGAAATAGCCGGGCGCTATGGCGTTGACCCGGATGTTGTGCGTTGCCCACTCGGTTGCCAGGGCACGCGTTACGCCGAGTAAGCCCGACTTCGAGGCGCCGTAGGGTACCGCCGTCGGAATGCCGACATAGGATGTCAGGGAGCAGAGATTGACGATTGCTCCGCCGTTTGCGTCCGCCATGATCCGGCCCGCCGCCTGGGCACAGAAGAAGGCGCCCTTCAGATTGGTCGAGACGATCGCTTCCCAGAGCGCCTCGTCTACATCGAAGGAAGGCCGGACATTCTCGAACCCGGCATTGTTGACCAGGATGTCGAGACCGCCCAAACCCTCAGCCGCTGCTCTCGTGACGCTTGCGCAAGCCTCAACGTCGCGCACGTCCTGGGCAAGCGCCACGGCGCGGCTGCCGGCCTTTTCGATCAGGGCCCGGGTCTCAGCCAAGCCCTCTACCGTTCGCGCGGTTACCGCCACGTGCGCACCGGCCTCGGCCAGGGCGCAAGCGATAGACTGCCCTATGCCGCGGCTTGCTCCCGTAACGAGGGCGCGGCGGCCGGAAAGGTCGAAGATCGGGCGGGTCATTACGGCTCCTGTCCTGTTCCAACCTGGATGACATCATTATCTCGACAACATGTCTATACATATATACAGATCATGAATCCCGGCTTATGAATAGCGCATAGCAAGGGTACTTCATGGAGACGGTAAAATGGCAAACCCATCAACCCCCATACGGAAAGAAATCCGCTCGATCGCCCCCTATAATGCCGGACTGACGCTCGAAGAGGTGCGGTCGAAGTACCATGTCGACGACGTCGCCAAGCTCGGCTCCAACGAGAACCCTCTCGGCCCCTCGCCCGCCTTGCGCGGGCTTTTTCCCGACATCGGCGAACTAGCTCGGCTCTATCCCGATCCGCAGGGCCGCGCGCTCTGCGCCCGCCTGGCTGCCAGCTTCGATGTCGAGAACAATCAGGTTATCCTCGGCAACGGCTCGGAAGATCTGATCGCCGTAATTTGCCGCTCGGTGGTGCGTGCGGGCGACACTGTGGTAACGCTCTATCCATCCTTCCCACTGCATGAAGACTATACGACCCTGATGGGCGGAAAAGTCGATCGCGTCACCGTTGCACCGGACCTCACCGTCGACATGGACGCCGTTCTCGCCGCAATTGCCCGCAAGCCTCGCATGCTGATGTTCTCGAACCCAATGAACCCTGTCGGCTCATGGCTGACACCGCTTCAACTGGAAAAGGTTATCGCCGCGCTCGATCCGGAAACGCTCATCGTGGTGGACGAGGCCTATGCGGAATATGCAGCCGGCGACGACTATCCAAGTGCCGCCGACATCCTGAAGGTGACGGGCTTGAACTGGGTCGTGCTACGTACCTTCTCGAAAGCCTACGGACTGGCAGGCCTGCGCATCGGCTATGGTATTGTCAGCGACGGCAGCCTTTGCGATTTTTTCAATCGTGCGCGTACTCCGTTCAACACCAATGCGATCGCCCAGGTATCCGCCCTCACCGCCTTTGATGATACCGATCACCTTAACCGTTCCGTCGAGCTTGCTCTGGTCGAACGCGAACGGATGAAGACAGAACTCACGACGATGGGCTACCGGATTGCACCATCGAAATGCAATTTTCTGTTCTTTGACACACGCACAGATGCAACCCGGATGGCCGAAGCACTGCTCCGGCAAGGCGTCATCGTCAAACCCTGGAAACAACCCGGCTTCGAGACGTATATTCGCGTCAGCATCGGCTCGCCTGCGGAAAACGATCACTTCATCGACGCGTTGAAGAAGGCTGAGGCCGCCGGGTAAGGCAGGCGTAAAGCGGACGGCAAGCACAAATGGTCGTCCGGAGAAGTGATTGGAACCTTTATTGGCTTTCGCTCATGCCGCACTTCGACTGCGGTGCATTCAACCTCCCTGCCCTATCTCCGCGCGGCCAGTTGGCGTTTCTTGAGCGTGGCCGCGGCGAGTTCTGGCGGGCAGTTCTGATCGCTGCGGCGCGGCGACATGCCGAGGGAAGGCTGCCTACCGGCTGCACCGCCTCAAATGACGCGCGTTTCGGGCGGAGCATTCCCGCCAAGTCCGGTCCTTAATTCTAAACGTCGCGGCGAGATTGAGGACCGACAGGTCCGGCCGGACTGATCCGCAAAACAGATCGGGGTGAGTATTTGGATCCCGCCTATCGCGGCCGCCCAAACCGATGTATGTCAAGTTCGTTAGCTTGTCGCTCAGGAGCGCGATTGCGCTGAAAGCGGAAAACGGGATTGAACGGATATGGATGTCATTTTCACACCGGAGCTGACAGTTTGCGGGATTGAGGAACTGCCGGGCCAGAGCACACGCAACGTCACCCATGTCCTGTCGCTGATCGATCCCGAATATCCCGAGTTGGACGCCTTCCAGACCTACGGCAAACACCACCGCACCACGCTACGCTTCCACGACATCATTGCGGAGGCGCCTGGGCGGGTGATGCCCCATCCGGACCACGTGGCAGAGATCCTCCGCTTCGGAACGGATTTTCAGTCAAGGCAGGATGCAAATGGCTCAAGCCATCTGCTCGTCCATTGCCATATGGGTGTGTCGCGCTCGACGGCCGCCATGCTGTCACTGATGGCGCAGACGAACCCAGATGCGTCTGCCGAGGACCTGTTTGCCCGTTTGATCGTGATCCGGCCGCAAGCATGGCCGAATTCGCAGATGATCCGTTTCGCCGACGAGCAACTTGGACGCAAAGGCGACCTGACAGCCGCGCTCGGCCGCCATTATGGCCGGCAAATCAAAAGCCGACCGCAGTTCACCGAGTGGATGACAACGCTGGGTCGACAGGCCGAGTTGCAAATGGCGGTTCTGAACTGACCGCACATGCGGGGCCACTTGGAACAAGTTAGAGGTTGGAAGGAGCTTTCCTGCGGTTTGGCGGTGTTCCCAGTGAGGTACTGCTGGATAATGCCAAGCCGCTGGTTGAGTACTACGACGCAGCTACGCGGGAGTGCGCTTCAATGCGCGGCCATCTTGCCTAATAGAGGCGCGGAACGACGAAACCGAGCTCCAGCCTGTTTTTGAGAGCAGTGAACCTCCCCCCTCCCCGCAGCACCGTGATGACCTGGGATGCAGCGGCTGGCCCGCTAGGGCCGCGGCCAAGTGAAATGAGCGTACCAAGCGCAGACGCTTCAGCGTCGAAGCCAGTTCGCGCGCAACTTGACCGGTTAACAGCGTAGCCGCAGGAGGCTTAGCATTAGCGCCGCCCGAAGGGCGGAAGCCGGGACCGACTGCGCCCGGCAAGTTGCTCCGTCTCCTGCGAGTTCATTGGCTGACCTTTGCATTCAATTTTGGGCGCTGCCTGAAATAACTATGAACAGGACGTGAGCATGGCCAAACCCACCCATGGATGGCCTTGACCGGACGGCCCATCGTGGCTTGCCGAACGCACCGACGCCGTTGATTGGCAGATAGGCAGCAAGGCCCGCCTTGGTCGTGTCCCGACAGGTGGTGTAGCTCGGCGGTAGCGAAGCCGCTCGCGAGCGCGCCCTTAACAGCGCCGTAGTGAGCGGGCGGCGGAGCGGTGGTCATCGATGTTCTCCGGTAGGGTCGGGTTGCTGACACCAACCTGATTCGAAGGAACCACCGATGACCGACGACATGATGAACCTGCGTGCGCTCGTGGAGAAGTCCCCCGACGCCGAACTTTTGCGCGAGATGATCGGTTTTGCCGCCGAGCGGCTGATGGAGCTGGAGGTGGGGGCCGCCACCGGTGCCGGCTATGGTGAGAAGAACCCGCTGCGGACTGCCCAACGCAACGGCTACCGCGAGCGGGATTGGGAGACGCGCGCCGGAACCGTCGAGCTGCGCATTCCGAAGCTTGAGGCAAGGGCTCTTACTTTCCGGGCTTCCTGGAGCCGCGGCGCATGGCCGAGAAGGCGCTGACGGCGGTCATCCAGGAAGCCTATGTGCAGGGAATCTCGACCCGCTCGGTCGACGATCTGGTCAAGGCCATGGGCATGAGTGGCATCTCCAAGAGCCAGGTCAGCCGGCTGTGCGAGGAGATCGACGGCAAGGTCAAGGCCTTCCTCGATCGGCCGATCGAGGGTGACTGGCCATATCTATGGATCGATGCAACCTACCTGAAGGTCCGCCGCGGCGGCCGGATCGTCTCCGTCGCCGTGATCATCGCCGTCGGTGTCAACAGCGACGGTCGCCGGGAGGTGCTGGGCATGGAGGTCGGCACCTCGGAGGCCGAACCGATCTGGACCGAGTTCCTGCGCAAGCTGACCCGGCGCGGACTGCGCGGCGTCAAGCTGGTCGTCTCCGATGCGCACGAGGGCCTCAAGGCGGCCGTCACCAAGGTTCTCAGCGCCACATGGCAGCGCTGCCGGGTTCATGCGCAACGTTCTCGCCCACGCCGGCAAGAGCGGCCGCCGTGTCGTCTCCGCCTTCATCGCCACCGCCTACGCCCAGGAGACACCGAAAGCCGCAAGCGCCCAATGGCGCGCCGTCGCCGACCAGATCCGGCCGAAGGTGCCCAAGCTCGCCGTCATCATGGATGATGCCGAAGAAGACGTTCTCGCCTACATGACCTTCCCGAAGGAGCACCGCGCCAAGCTGCACTCGACCAACCCGATCGAGCGCCTCAACGGCGAAATCAAGCGCAGGACCGAGGTCGTCGGCATCTTCCCCAATGATGACGCCATCGTCCGCCTCGTCGGCGCGATCCTGCTCGAGCAGAACGACGAATGGGCTGTGCAGCGCGCCAGATACATGACGCTGGAAACCATCAGCCAGATGAGCGATGATCCGCTCATCAGCCTGCCAGCCGTGGCGCGCTGATCATACCGGCCCATGCCGGAGAACGCGGCCACCCAGCCGCCACCTACACCACTCCCTGGGACATGATCCCCGCCTTTGCCGACGCAAAGAAGTTCTACGTCAGACGGTGAACCTTGGATCCCGGTTAACACAGTCGCGATGCGGAGCCGTCCTGATCTTTTTAGGGAAGGAACGACCAGGCACGAGCCCCGATCTTCACGAACAACTGTCCGCCTTCCCGATCTTCGGGAGGCATTGCCTCGAATTGCTCACATTCGAAACTGCTAATAATGCATGGACAAAGCCGGCGTCGCCTTCCTCGTACTCATCTGCATCCTCGTCGCTCTCGTGGTGAGCATCCTGGGATTCGTCCCAGAAGAGGTGCCACCCGATGTACCGGAGGTGACCCCTCCGACGCCCCCGAGAGGAACTAGCTTTCAGGGACACATGGATCACTCCACTTTGGCGGTTACTCCGGCGGGAGACGGATAAATTTGGCTACTTATTTTGCCTAAACTCCTGCGCGCACGTCTTGTCCCAGTCACCATCGGTGGCTGCTACAACTGTCGAACGCGAGGAGCTTGCAATGCGTACTCTATTGATCCCAGCTGTGATGCTTATCGGTTCGTTTGGAGCTGTTGCTGTTGCAGCCGAAGGCGACGAGGCGTTCGCTACAGCTGACAAGGAACTGAATTCGACGTTCAACGAAATCGAGGCACGCATTGGCGATGACGCCGACACGAAAAAGCTGCTTGTCACCGCCCAAAAGTCGTGGACTTCCTTTCGCGACGACGAGTGTGCATTCCAGACATCAGCCAGCGCCGACGGCAGCGCCGATCCTATGCTCGTGGCCGGGTGCAAGACGGTACTGACGACAGATAGAACGAAGGCGCTGAAGGCTTACCTCAATTGCCAGGAAGGCGATCTTTCCTGCCCGGTACCGTCCGGGCAATGACGTTTAATAGGCGACCACCCTACGGCATAGTCGGCGTCATTGGGTGGTTGCGCGTGAGCGTTTGTAGGCGCGCAATCGAACCCGGTCTTTCGTGGTTATGAGCCACGCGGCTTACCAGTTGCCCTGCCTGCGTTGAATCTCGACAATATGCGGCTACGGCGGGAGGTGGTGAACTCCTCCATAGGGCCCGGCGAGTGTTCCTCTAATCGAGGTCCGCGATCACAACAGCCCGCAAATCACCTATGATTGCAAAGAGCCTGGACTAAGCGACGCCATCGATTGTTCAAGCGGAACTTCGACGCGGACAAGCCCTGAAAGCGTTTCCACAAGCGTCGTACCTGCTGGTGACGTCGAGAACGGTCGCGAGCATGCCACCGAGCCGGTGCGACGGCGGGATCGTGAGGTCCCGCGCAAATAATGACGGAGCTCGAGCCACCTGCGCCCTGCGTAACGAAGAAGCGCCATCGCGTAGACCGGCAGAAGCCGCCCGCCCAAAACCTTCGGGGCAGTCTGGTCCGTGGAACGTCAGGCAAATCATGCCCTTTGGTCACGCTGCCGTCCGACGAGCTCTGCCGTGTTCCAACCCGCTAGGCTTGGCCCGCGCCGAGAAAATCGGCCATCTCGACATTATAAAAGGTCTTGGTTCGTGGGCCGGCGAGGATCGGGTCGATCCGGCGCACGCATTCCTGGTAGTGTTCGGTTTTGCGGTGCGCGTCCAGCGCCTCGGGCGACTTGAAGACTTCATAGATGACGAAGCTGTGGTCGTCGTCCGGATTGCGCAGGACATCAAAGCGCAGGTTACCGGGCTCCTGGCGCGTGCCTTCGTAGTTTATGCGGAACGCCTCCAGAAACTCCGGGGCGTGGCCTTGCTTGACGTTGATGCTGACCATCTGGATGAGCATGTCGTAATTCCTGCTGTGTTGATTGACGGATCTATAAAAGTCAGAGGCCTGGTGCCTTCCACATGGCAGTGGTGACGCCCTCATCCACGAGCTGTCGCTGCAGCGCGTAGGCACGTGCCCAGCGCTCGCCCGCCGCGTCGTAGATAGCCTTATGCTCGAGATTCGGCTCAAAACGCTGGTCCCAGCGCACCCAGCTTTCCGCCGCCTCGACGAAATTGTGGCGCAGGCCGATGCCGATTGCCGCCGCCGCAGCGCAGCCGAGCGCCGTCGCCTCTTTGATCACGGGCGTGACGACCGGAAGGCCGGTGGCGTTCGAGAGGATCTGCGACCAGTGAGCTGATTTCGACGCACCGGCAGCAAAGACGATCTTATCCGGCGTTTTGCCGGAAAGCTTGAAGACAGCCGAAAGGTTGCGGGCCGCGACAATCGCCGCGTTCTCCTGAAGGGCGCGAAAGATCGCCGCTTTTCCCGATTTTTCCGGGTCGATGGAGAGGTTCAGAAGCGACGGCGCGGCGTGATACCAGTTGCCATAGTGCATGACGTCGGAGAAGACCGGAATGATGCCGTAGGCGCCGACTGGCACGCCGGCTGCTTTCTCCTCCAGGAGCCTGTAGGCATCGCCGCCGGGTCCGGCCGCCGCGAGCTCTTCCGCGCCGAAACTGTCGCGGAACCAGCGCATAACGATGCCGACGAAGAAGCTGATCGCCTCGACCTGGTTGAGGCCGTTGACGACATGCGGATTGATGCGCAGGTCCATAGACGGATCGGAGGCGGACGGGCTGACATTCACCACCTGCTGCCAGAAAGTGCCCCCAAGCACGGCGCAGTCACCTTCATTCACGACACCGATTGCCGCTGCCCCGATCTGGCAGTCGCCGCCGCCCATGACCACGGGCGTGCCCGCGGCAATGCCCGTCTCACTAGCCGCCTTTTCGGTGACGCGGCCGATCACGGTGCCCGGCTCGACGCTTTCCGGGAAGATATCGTCGCGCATGCCGGCCTTGCTCAGCGCCTCAGGCATCCAATCGCGTTTCGTCAGGCTGTAAAGACCGGTCGTCCCGGCGTTGGATGGATCGCTCGCGATAACGCCGGAGAGACGCGCCAGAATCCAGTCGGACAGCATGCTGATCCTGTGGATGCGGGCATAAACGTCCGGTAGGTTGCGCTTCAGCCAGAACAGGCGCGGCAGGGCGCCGAGCGCGAAGGTCTGCCCGCTCTCAGTATAAAGCGCCCGCTCCAGATCGGCAAAATCGCGCTTCAGGTCGCGCACCTCGCTCACGGCGCGGCTGTCGACGTTGGCGCAGGCCCAGATTTCCCGGCCACTGCCGTCATAGGCGACGATCGCCTCGCGCATGCTGGTGGCACTGACTGCACGGATATCGGCGGGTGCAATGCGGGCTTCGGCGACCGCCTGGCGAATGGCGCGCGACAGCAGCGACCAGTTGCCCTCCACATCGAAGTCCATCGAGCCCGGAAAGCGCGGATCGGCCCGGTGCCACCATTCGTGTTGGGCGCTGGCGATCTGATTGCCGTTTTCGTCGAAGATCACCGCGCGGCCGCTGCCGGTGCCGGCATCGACGGCCAGCAGATAGGAAGTCGTCATGGTCTCAGTCCTCGATCTCGATGAGGCCGTTCGCGGTCGTCTCGTCGGTTATGAGGATGCCGACGAACTTTCCGCGAAGCGCTGCATGGATGGCCTGTACCTTATGGATGCCACCCGCCGCCGCCACGACCTTTTCCGCGCGAGACAGCGCCGCGAGCTTCACGCCGATCACTCGATCATGCAGCGGCAACTCGAGTGGCTCTCCGCATTCGTTGTAGAATTGGCAAAGGATATCGCCGACGGCGCCCTTGCGGCGCAGCGGCTCCACCTCGTCGGGGCTCACATAGCCGGAACGCACGACAGTGGAGATGGCCGAAAGTTCGCCGATGCCAACGAGCTGGTAACTCGCGTTGAGCGCCATTTCGAGCAAGTTGGCGACGGCGGGTTCGGATGAGAGGTTGCGCGCGACATCCGGGTCGCGCACGACGAGCGGCGCCGGTACGAGATGAACGCTGCTGCCCCAATTGGCCGTTCGCATGCCGTCAACATAGGTGCCGACGCCGCCGGTCAGGCTGACGAGGCCAATATTGCGCTCGTTGGCGAGGTGGCCGAGCCGCTGGATGGTGTTGCTCACGGTCGCGCCCCATCCGACCGCGAGAAGGTCGTCCGGCTGAAGCCGTTGCATGAGAAACTGCGCGGCCGCCTGACCAAGCCGGTCACTCGGATCCTGATCGGGAAGCTGCGGCACCACGTAGGCTTCCAACAGCCCGTAGCGCTCCTTGATCTGCCGCTCGAGCGCCAGGCACCCCTGATATCGCGAGTTTATACGCACCTGGATAATGCCGGAGCGCCGGCCGCTCTCCAAAAGACGCGACACCTTGATGCGCGACATGTTGAGTTTTTCGCCGATCTCATTCTGCGTCAGACCGTCGTTGTAGTAATACCAGGCGATACGGGTAAGGATCTCCTCGTCCGTATCGGCATAGCTCCATTCCCCGTTGTCCGACGCCATGTAAGCGGCTCCCTCGGTCGATCTCTGATCATTTGAATAACAATAAAACTTTTGATACGTCAACGCATCAGGGCCGCGAAAAATTCTTCTTATCTGCAATCTATTGATTCCGACGAGAATTCTGCGCAATTCGCCAGAGCGCCGGCCCCCTACATGCGGTCATGATGTTACGGGCATATTGACGACCACCGAGCCATGTGATCACATGACTTAGACAGGTTACATATGAACAGGTGCGGAATGAATGGGAGCCCTGTGGCCGAGAGGGTCGCGAAGCTGACGGACATTTGGAAGTCCTACGGTGCCGTTCCGGTGCTGAAGGGCGTCTCGTTGGTTTTGCAGGCGGGAGAGGTGCATGCGCTTCTCGGCGGCAATGGCGCTGGCAAGTCGAGCCTCATGAAGATCATGTCGGGCGTCATTCCTGCCAATGCCGGCGCCATCGAGATCAACGGCCTCGACCTCACCCATGCATCGCCGGCGCTCGCGCAGGAACTCGGGCTCTACCTGGTGCCGCAAGAGGCGCATATTCTTCCCAACCAGAGCGTCCTGGAAAACATCTGCCTCGGCCTGGCCGCCTCTCCCCGCGCACTGCGGCCGCGCGTCGAGCAGCTCGTCGCCGAGCTCGCCGTCTCGCTCGACCTCGACGTGCAGGCCGCCGCACTTGAAATCGCGGAGCGGCAGATTGTCGAAATCCTGCGCGGGCTCGTGCGAGACGCCCGCGTGCTGATACTCGACGAACCGACCTCGGCGCTAACCCCCTTCGAGACCAGCACCCTCTTTCAGCGCGTACGCAAGCTTCAGAGCCAGGGCGTCGGCATCATCTTCATCTCGCACAAGCTTCGCGAGATTCGTGAGATCTGCGGCACAATCAGCGTACTGCGCGACGGTGTGATCGTACTCTGCGGGCCGCTCGACAGCTACAGCGATGCCGAGATCATCGACGCGATGAGCCGAGTGCAGATCGCGGATGATGCCGAAAAGAACCGTGTAGGCCGCAAGGTTTCGCAGATCGGCAAGCCGCGTCTCAGCGTTCGCGACCTCAGCGGCGAAGGTTTCCGCGATATCAGCCTTGACGTGCGGGCCGGCGAAATCCTCGGCCTTGCCGGAGTCGTGGGCGCCGGACGCACGGAGTTCGCCGAAACGCTCTTCGGCCTTCGGCCGCAGACGGCGGGCAGCGTCGTCTTTGATGGTGTGGAACTGAAGAAGCGCTCGCCGCGCAGATGCATCGACCTCGGCCTCGTCTACCTGCCTGAAGACCGCCAGCAGCACGGCCTTTTCCTTGAAGCACCGCTCTCATGGAACGTTTCGTCCTACCTCGTGCACCGCCTGCCCTTCTTTTTGCGGCCCGGCGCCGAGCGGAAAGTCTTCGACGCGTTCCGCGCGAGCATGGGCATCAAGTGCACCGGCGCCGACCAGGAGGCGCGCGGTCTTTCGGGCGGCAACCAGCAGAAGGTGCTGCTCGCCAAGTGCCTTTCCGCCCGGCCCAAGGTGCTCATCCTCGACGAGCCCACGCGCGGCGTGGACGTCGCGGCCCGCAACGATATCTACGACCTCATCCGCCGGCTTGCCGCGGACGGGGTCGCCATCACCCTCATTTCATCCGACTTCGACGAGATCGAACAGCTTGCCGACCGGGTCGAGATCATGGCCTTCGGCCAGTCCGGCGGCGAACTCACGGACCAGATCTCGGTTGACGCCATCGCCCGCCTCGCCTTCGGCGCCTCGGAGGGTCGCCATGCTTGATCTCTTTGCCCGCAATCGCGTCGCAACGCTCATCCTGGTGCTCGCCGTCGCCTACGCGGCAATCGGCACGGTCGCCCCAGGCTATCTGTCCGGCGCCACGGCCTCGGTGGTCGTCTCCAACAGCCTCGTCCTGATGCTGATCTCGCTCGGGACAATGATCGTCATCGTGACTCGCAATATCGATGTGTCGAGCGGTTCGGTGCTTGGCCTCAGCGCCGCCGTACTTGGCCTTTCACTCACAGCCGGCGTGAGCCTTCCGCTCGCCATCGCCTTCTGCCTTGCAACCGGTGCTGTCGCTGGGGCTCTCAACGGCCTGATGGTTGCCTATCTCGGCATTCCATCCATCGTCGCCACGCTCGGCACGCTTGGTCTTTATCGCGGCATCATGCTTGTCCTGACCGGCGGGCGCTGGATTGAGGACCTGCCGCAGGGTCTGAAGGCGCTCGCTGCCAATCTCGGCTTCGGCGTCTCCATCCTCACGATTGTTGTGCTGGCACTTGTTGCGCTTGCCTGGATCGTACTGCGAAAGACGCGCTTCGGCCGCAATTTCTACGCGGTTGGCGACAACCGCGCGGCCGCCCACCATCTCGGTGTACCGGTTAAGCTGGTGCAATTTTCCGCTTTCGTCACGACGGGCGTCTGCGCCGCCCTCGCCGGCCTCGTCTTCGCCGCACAGATCGGCTTCATCCCAAATCAGGCCGGCAACGGCATCGAACTGAAGGCCATTGCCGTCAGTGTGCTAGGAGGCGTGAGCCTTCTCGGAGGCACCGGCTCGGTCGCTGGGGTCTTCACCGCCGTCATCTTTATCACCTCGATCGACAGCGCCCTCGTTTTCTTGAAGATCCCGGCCTATTGGAACGACTTCATTGCAGGCGCGATCCTGCTCTCGGTGCTGCTGCTCGACGGCCGCATCCGCCAGGTTATCGACCGGCGCATCCGTGCCCGCCGCTATCGGCTGCACGAGCGCGGCCCAACACAATCCCGTGAGACGACGACGGCGCGCAATATGGAGGCAAGCCGATGAAAAAGCTGATCTTCCGCTGGGAGACCGCCCTCTTCGCCATGCTCGTCGCAGAACTTGTCATCTTCGGTCTCGTCAATCCGCGCTTCCTCAATTTCGCGAACCTAATCTACGGCACGTCAGACTTCGTCCAGATCGGCATCGTCGCCCTACCGCTGACCCTTGTCATCATTGCCCGCGGCATCGACGTCTCTTTCGCCTCGGTAATCGGCCTTACCGCTATCATCTTCGGCGTCGCGACGTTCTACGGCGTGCCGCTTCCGCTTTCCATCTTGCTCGCTCTGGTGACCGGCGCGGCCTGCGGGCTCCTCAATGCCACGGTCATCCACCTGTCGAAGATACAGCCGCTCGTCGTCACGCTCGGCAGCCTCTATCTCTTCCAGGGCACGGCAACCGTTGCTTCCGGTCTGGTCGGCGCGGGCGGCTACGAGGGCATCGGCAACTTTCCGGAGGCCTTCAACGCCTTCGGCTATGCTGAAATCCTTGGGCTGCCGGCACCTCTGGCGCTCTTCCTCGCACTCTCGCTCGTGCTCATCGTCCTTCTGCATTTCACTCGCTTCGGTCGTACAGTGTTCCTTTCCGGCCAGTCTGAAAGCGCCGCCCGTTTCGCCGGTATCCCGGTCGGCCGCGTCCAGACGATCACCTATGTCATTACCGGCGTTTCGGCGGCGATCGCCGGCCTCGTGATGTCGGCCTATTTCGGCTCCGCGCGCGTCGACCTCGGTTCGGCGACCCTGCTGCCGGCCGTCACCGCGGCCGTACTCGGCGGCGCTTCCATCTATGGCGGTCAGGGCTCCATCCTCGGCACCCTGCTCGCCACCTTCGTCATCGGTTACCTGCAGCAGGGTTTGCAGGCAGCCGGCGTCCCCAGCCAGATTTCCAGCGCACTTTCGGGAGGGTTGCTGGTTGTCGCGGTCGCATTGCGCCACGCAAGCGCGATGCTGGCCGATTTCATCGCAGTCGCCCGGCAACAGAGACAGAACCGGGCGGCCGTCATTTCAGGAGGAGAATGAGAATGATCAAGACCATCATGAAATTAAGCGCCCTCGCCGCGACGCTTTTGGCCGGCACCATGCTCGCCTCGGGCGCTGCGCATGCGGAAAACCAGATCGCCTTCATCCCCAAGCTGGTGGGTGTCGGCTTCTTCACCTCCGGCGGCGCCGGCGCGGTGAAGGCGGGGGAGGAAGTCGGCGCGAAGGTCACCTATGACGGCCCGACGGAACCGAGCGTTTCCGGGCAGGTCCAGTTCATCAACAATTTCGTCAACCAGGGCTACAACGCGCTTATCGTTTCCTCCGTCTCTCCGGATGGCCTGTGCCCAGCGCTGAAGCGCGCCATGGAACGCGGCGTGCTCGTCATGACCTGGGACAGCGACGTCAACCCGGATTGCCGCAGCTATTACATCAATCAAGGCACGCCTGACCAGCTTGGCGGCCTTCTGGTCGACATGGCGGCCGAGGGCGTGACGAAGGAAACGGCCAAGGTCGCCTTCTTCTACTCGAGCCCGACAGTGACCGACCAGAACGCCTGGGCGGAAGCCGCCAAGGCGAAGATCGCCAAGGAGCATCCGGGCTGGGAAATCGTTACCACGCAGTACGGCTACAACGACGCTCAGAAATCGCTGCAGACGGCCGAAAGCATCCTGCAGACCTATCCTGACCTTGACGCGATCATTGCGCCCGATGCCAACGCCCTGCCGGCAGCCGCGCAGGCGGCGGAAAACTTGAAGCGCGCCGAGGGCGTCACTATCGTCGGTTTCTCCACTCCAAACGTCATGCGGCCCTATATCGAGCGCGGCACGATCCAGCGCTTCGGCCTTTGGGACGTCACGCAGCAGGGCAAGATCTCGGTCTTCGTTGCCGATCACGTCCTGAAGAACGGGCCGATGAAGGTCGGCGAGAAGCTGGAGATCCCCGGCATCGGTACCGTCGAAGTCTCAGCCAACAAGGTACAGGGCTACGACTATGAAGCCGATGGCAACGGTATCATCTTGCTGCCGGAGCGCACCGTTTTCACCAAGGAAAACATTGGCAACTTCGACTTCTAAGCACGCACAAGCGGCGGGCGGCTCCGGCTTCCCGCCGACCTTAATTCATAGACAGGACAATTCGCATGGAAAGCCGCTGGAACGACGAGGACGCAGCACGTTTTGTGGAGGCAGCACGCGCCGCGGGACAGACCGAGGCACTCGGCCTGCGTATCTACACCTCCCGTATCATCGGCGGCGACCCGGACCTGGTGCTGCACGGCGGCGGCAACACGTCGGTCAAGGTAAGGTCTGACGAGAGCGAAGAGCTCATGCACATTAAGGGCAGCGGCTGGGACCTCGACACGATCGAGGCAGCGGGCCTGCCCGCCGTGCGCCTTGCGCCGCTGCTCGAAGCCCGCAATACCCCGAAGCTCTCAGACCCTGACATGGTCTTACTGCTGCGTGCCAGCCTGATCGAGAAGGACGCGCCGAACCCGTCCGTCGAAGCGCTGCTGCACGCCTTCTTGCCCTTCGATTACGTCGACCACACGCATGCAACGGCGGTCCTGGCGCTCGCCGACCAACCGAACATGCGCGACACCGTTCGCCGCGTCTATGGCGATCGCCTCGCCTATGTGCCCTATGTGATGCCCGGCTTCGATCTTTCCATTGCGGCCGACCGGATCTATCGCAACCATCCGGGTTGCGAGGGCCTATGGCTGGAAAATCACGGCCTCTTCACCTTCGCAAACGATGCCCGTGTTTCCTATGAGCTGATGATCGAATTCGTAACTCTGGCGGAGCAGGAACTCGCCCGTGCCGGCGTGGCGTTGTCGGGCCCCCAGCCCACTGACGGCGAGGCAGACGCGGCGCTTGCCGCGCGGCTGGAAAAAGCACTGATGCGGGAAGGGTCGCCTTTCGCAAAGGGTGTCTTCCTCGATTACCGTTCGACCGAAGCGATCCGCGAACTCACATCGAAGCCGAATGTTGAGGCGATCAGTCTGCGCGGCACACTGACGCCCGACCACGTAATTCGCATCAAGCCCTGGCCGATCATCATCGGGGCCGATGCTGATGAACCTGCAATCGAGAGCGCATTAGCCGCCTATGCGGACCGCTACAGAGCCTACTTTGAGCGAAGCGCGACCCGCGCCAACGAGCAGATACGGATACTCGACGTCTATCCACGCGTCGTTCTGGTGCTTGGGAAAGGCATGTTCGCACTCGGCGCGAATGCCAAGACGGCCAAAATCGGCGGAGATCTTTGCGAACAGGCTGCGCGAGCAATCAACGCCGCGGAAGCGTATGGCTGCTTCACTCCGATCAGCGAGGCAGATCTCTTCGACATGGAGTACTGGTCGCTTGAACAGGCTAAGTTGAAAATAGCGGGATAGCATGTGGCCGCACAATACGTCCGGCCAAAAGTGGCAAGATTAATGTTCTCGGCTTCCCCGAAGAGGAATCGACTGCTTCCTCCCTGGAGCACCGATCGCTTGCTTTGACCCATACGAGGTAATGGCCTCCGAACCAATTTGGTGGTTGGACCTCCGTCATCGAAGTCCGGGTCCAATCTCGGCACCGATCAGACCGACGTGGCGGGAGCCAAGAATCGAGAACCTGCGTGTTGCTCGCTGGGAGAAGTCACCGCCTATCTTGCCTCATACAGCCTGGCGCGGAACGACGAAACCGAGCTCCAACCTGTTTTCGAAAGCAGTGAACGTGTCCCTCCCCGCAGCACCGAGATGACCTGGAATGCAGCAGCTGGCCCGCCAGGGCCATGGCAAGTGAAATGAGCGTACCAGGCGCAGACGCTTCAGCGTCGAAGCCAGTTCGCGCGCAACTTGACCGGGTAACAGGGCAGCCGCAGGAGGCTTAGCATAGATGGGGTAATCGGCTTCGTGCCCCACCTTCGCCGACCGGAAGGGAGGTGCTGCGCTCCAAGCTGATGATAGAACGTGGTCTGTGTGAAACAGCCACAAGCATCAGAAAGAGGAAGCGCAGCCATGAAACATTACGCCGGCCTCGACGTCTCTGTCAAAGAAACCAGCGTTTGTATTGCCGATGCGAGCGGCGAGATCTGCTGGGAGAAAAAGGTAGTGTCTCACCCGGAGGACTTGGTTGCCATTTTGAGTGATCCCGCGCTCAACTTGGAACGGGTGGGCTCGAGGCCGGGCCAATGTCGCAATGGCTGTTCGAAGGACTGGCCAAGGCCGGGCTTCCGGTATTCTGCATCGAGACGCGCCACACGAAGGCCTTCCTGAAGGCTTCGCAAACGAACAAGAGTGACCGCAACGACGCGCGCGGCATTGCGCAGATGATGCGGGTCGGTCTTTTCAAGAACGTGCACGTGAAGACGCTCACCAGCCAGAAACGCCGTGCTCTGTTGACGGCTCGCTCGCTGTTACAGGAACAAGCGATCGCTCTTGAGAACGATATGCGCGGGCTGCTGCGCAATTTCGGGCTGAAGGTCGGCGTAGTCTGCCGGGGTACCTTTGAGGCGAAGATACGCGAACTCATTGAGGCGGACCCCGACCTGGCGGACATCATGGAGCCGTTGCTCGCTGGACGGCGTAAGCTGCGCGAAGAATTCGCCAAATCCACGAGGCGAAGCGTGATCAAGTTTGCAAGCGGTTGATGACGGTGCCCGGGGTCGGGCCGGTTGTCTCGCTCGCCTATGTTTCGACGATCGACATTCCCAGCCGGTTCCGCCATTCGCGGGCGGTGGGAGCCGTACTGGGGCTCACCCCAGTGCTCAACCAGTCCGGCGAAAGCAAACGGATCGGTCACGTCTCCTTATGCGGCGATGCCATGATGCGAGCGCTTCTGTACGAGGCGGCGCAGACGATGTTGACGCGTTTGGTGAAATGGTGCTGGCTAAAAGCATGGGCAATGAGCATTGCCAGGCGACATGGCAGAAAGAAAGCCAACGTTGCATTGGCACGCAGGCTTGCGGTCGTGATGCATCGGATGTGGGTGGACGGCTCAGAATTCCGCTGGACGCGGGAGGCAATGGCCGGCGCCATGCCCGCGTAGAGTAGTCAGTTCTCAGGGCAATCGATGTAAGAGAAATTCAAAGTTCCGCTTCGCGGCGGAAGACGTCCTTCGCGGACGATGGTGATGTGAGTTCGTGCGCGGCGCTATACCGATGATGACACGTCATCAGGATGCAGCATAGATTGGACCACAGCATCTACTGAACCCCATGGTGGGAGGGCTGAAGCCGATCCCGGAGAGAAGCACGGGCCGCGAAGAAACGTCGAACGCCGCACCAAGTGGAAAGCTCGAAAAGCCCTTGACCTCGACCCGCCGATTAGAGAAGCGCCGCCCGACGGGCGGAAGCCGGGACCGACTGCGCCCGGCAGGTTGCTCCGCTTGGCGGCCAAGTCCACCCCTCGTCTAGGATGCACTAACAACCTTGCAACATCTGTGATGACCGTAGGGGCCGAGGTTCGTTCCTACTTGATCAAGACGCGATGACGATCCGGCGATCGTCACGCTTCTGAGCTTCAGTTCGGGGGCGCCAAGATGCGTCCATTCGGCGCAATGCCCGAGGCTGAATTGACAGTTTCGGGCCCCTTTCCCTCATAAGGAGACCTCCGAGAACAGCATCGCTTAACACCGCAAACCGCCAGCGGCTACATTCAGCCTCTCGCGCGACGGCCGCCGCAGATCGCCGGGTATCGCGCGATCAACAGGAATTTACGGGTATGCACAAGACCGACTGCGATCTACCATGGCAGTGATTCAGTCAGTGGTTTCAAGGGAATGGCCGAAGAGAAAAACGCGCAGTCGTCAATGAGATCGAGCCTTGAGCACCTGCCGGAGAAGAAGCAGCGGGAGCTCGCTCGTATCGTCGAAGTCATTCACGAGGAATTCGAAGACGCGCTGAAGGGCGGGACGAGCGATTTCAAGAAACGCGGTCGTGTTCTCAAAATCATTCTGTATGGCTCTTACGCCCGCGGTACTTGGGTCGACGAACCGCACACGAGGAAGGGCTACAAATCCGATTACGATCTTTTGGTTGTGGTCAACGATCGGCGGCTGACGGATTTTGCTGCCTACTGGTCAAAGGCTGAGGACCGGCTGATGCATTTGTCGGACGTTCGGACGCCGGTGAGCCTCATTGTCCATTCGCGTCGGGAGGTGAATACGGCCTTGTACGAAGGGCAACCCTTCTTCGTTGACATCCGCCGCGATGGCGTCGTGATCTACGAGTTGGACGACGCGCCACTCGCAGAGCCCAAGCCACAAACGCCAACCGAGGCCTACCGACTAGCCAAAGAGCATTTCGAGGATCGGCTGCCTCATGCCAGGGTATTTATAAAAACGGCCGCCTTTTGCGTCGGCGAGAATGATTTGAAGGAGGCGGCCTTCCTGCTACATCAATCGATTGAACAAGCCTATGCCGCTCTACTGCTTGTTTTGACGAACTATAGCCCTGCTTCCCATAATCTGAAGCATTTGCGCGGCCTCGCAGACGGGCAAGACCGACGCATTGCAGAGGTATGGCCTCGCGATCATCAGCGCCATATTGGGTGGTTCAACATTCTAAACGAGGCCTATGTAAAAGCACGCTATTCGAAGCATTTCGAGATAAGCGAGGAGGCGCTTAGCTGGCTGCTCGAGCGAACCGAACACCTCCTCCGCCTTGTCGAGATGATTTGCACGGAACGACTCGGAGAGCTTGAACGGGCGACCGTCCGAGACCAATAATTTGTGACAATCAATAAGCGCTTGAGACTGGCGGATCGACCGCAGGGTGTGTAGATAGCAGTCTGCTTTTTCGGATCCAAGGCGCCGATGGCGGTAACGCGACGACAAAGGGAAGACTTCGCAACTATTCCCTCCGCTCCCGCACCGGAGCCGGTGACGACCTTTGCCGTCCAGATCGTGGAATGGAAGAGAGAGCCTTTCGAACGATATTTCCCCGACAGACACTTCCGCTTCCTTCCGATGAATGTCGGCGAACGCGAATTCGAGCGCGTCTGGAAGCCGCGGATCCTGGCCGAGAAGGACGCCGAAATTCTCGCTTGGGGGCCGGAGCTGCCGGGCCCAGTGGAGGCTCTGGCAAAAGCGCGGAACATTCCCGTCACCTTCATTGAGGACGGTTTCCTTCGCTCGGCCCGCCCAAGCGCCAGCCGCACGCCTCCCCTCTCCCTGGCGCTCGACGGCCGGGCGCTTTATTTCGATTGCCGGCATGCCTCCGACCTTGAAGTGCTGCTGAAGACCTACGACTTCGAAGCGGATGCGGCGCTGATGGAGCGCGCGCGCGCCGGCATCGCGCTTCTCACCGAAAGCGGCATCAGCAAATACAATGGCGCGCGCCGGCGCACGGCCGAGGAGGTCTATGGCGAGAAGACGCGCAAGCGGGTGCTGGTCGTCGGCCAGGTGGAGGACGATGCTTCGATCCGCTACGGCTATCTCAGCCGCATGACCAACAATGATCTGGTGCGGCTCGCGGCTTCAGAGCAAGCGGACGCCCAGATCCTCTACAAGCCGCATCCGGACGTGCTGAGCCGCGCCCGCCCTGCAAGGTCAGACCCCGCCGAAGTGGCGCATCTTTGCGAGGTCGTGACCGAGAGCCTGCCGCTCGCCGAGGCACTGCGCACCGTCGACCACGTCTATACGATCACCTCGCTTGCGGGCTTTGAGGCGCTCCTTCGCGGCATCCCGGTCACGACCGCCGGCTGTCCCTTCTATTCCGGATGGGGCCTGACGGACGACCGCCAGCCGAACCCGCGGCGCGGCCGGCACTTGAGCATCGAAGCGCTTTTCGCCGGCGCCTATCTGCTTTATCCTCGCTACTTCGATCCCGAGACTGGAGCGCAAACCTCATTCGAAGCGACCGTGACCGCGATCAGAAGACAGCTCGACGAGCCGCAGGGCCTTGGCCCGCGCCGACCGCAATGGCGCGCCTGGGGCCCTTACGGCCTTCTCGGCTGGCGTCATCTGCTGACCGCCTTCGTGACGCCGGCGATCCGCAGGATCGGCAGTGACCGCGATGTCGAAGACTTCAGGTCCGACCCGATCCGCTTCTTCCGCACCCTTTCCGAGCGGAAATACCGGATCATCGGCCGCATACTCTATCCGTTCGGGTGACTGACATGGGCTATCTCACCACCCATTTCCGCGTTGTCGGTGCGTTCAGCATGTCCGCAGGCGCCGCTCGTCGCGTCGCGTACTTGGCCACTGCAGACCCGTGATCCCCACTACGGTCGTCGGCCCGGGCTTCAATATTCTACTTAAATCGTTGAACGCCGAGACGTGCCAGCAGAATTGCGACTGGTCGAAGAAGGCTATACAGCCGTTAACCTTCTGAGTTCCCTTGCCGCCATCTCCCATTGCTATGGTATTCAGTTTTAAGCTGCCCATAAGCGCCGAAATGCGCCCCGTCGGTGGAACGGCGGCACTCATCCTTACGTCCGGCGTGGGGCAAGTTCGGTCTGATGCTTCGAAACTTTACTTCAGCACTGGCATCAGACTTCCCGGCACTGTGCACCCAAGACCATGTGCCCACTTGGAGACGATACGTCGGCTGTTTGAGTCTTGCACGAGGACTCGCGCCAGACACGTGCTGGGACCTTATAGGGTATTGCAATCGAAGGGCCCGGTCCGCTAGACCATCGCTGGAAGGACGGATACAATCATGGAGACACAAGCCCGCATGGAGCAGGAGAACGAAAGTCATCGAAAGCAGCCCGCCAACTGCAGGAAGAATGATGCTCTTTTATCTCTGGACACTCTTTCTGATTCCGAATGCTCGGCGCTGCTGTGGCTCATGCGTCGGGGAAACCGGCACTTTATCGAACGATCAGAGGAAATTCGCGGATTGCTGAGGAAGAACATTGTGTTTCCGATAGATGACAACCATGAGATTTATATGGTTCGCGGAAACATTTGGGCCGCGAAGGAGCAGTATATGAATGCTCACGAGGATAAGCGAACGCCAGAACTGTTCCCTTGGCCCAACCGTTTCTAATCTTGGAGTGGCCGCGATGTCGAAGATTTCAGGGCCGAGCCGATTCGCTTCTTCAACAGCCACTCCGACGGGAAGCTCCGCATCATCGGTCACATCCCTTATCCGCTCGGTTGCCTGACATGGGCTATCTCATCACCCATTTCCGCGTTGTCGGCGCCCTTCTGGTTCGAGAAATGGCGACGCGATTCGGCTCGAAGCCCGGCGGCTATGTCTGGGCGCTGCTCGATCCGGCGGCCCACATCCTGCTGATGACGGTCATCTTCCAGGCGATTGCCCGCGCGCCGGCGCTCGGCACCAGCTTCATGCTCTTCTTCGCGACCGGCTATATCGCTTTCCAGTTCTACCAGGCGATGACGGGCTATCTGAACGCCGCGGTGAAAGCCAACAAGGCACTGCTCAGCTACCCCAATGTCGCGCCGATCGACACCATCGTCGCCCGCTTTGTCCTGCAGATGGGCACGACCTCGCTGGTCGCGTTCATCGTGCTCGGCACGATCGTCGCCACCATGCGGGTCGACACGAACATCCACTGGCCCTCAATCCTGGAAGCGGTCGCCATGGCCTGCCTCTTCGGCCTGGGCGTTGCCCTGGTCAATTGCGTGCTCTTCCTGAAATACCCGCTCTACGAGCACGTTTTCACCATCGTCAACCGGCCGCTCTTCCTGATATCAGGCGTCTTCTTCCTGCCCGATTCGATCCCCGCGCCCTATCGCGATCTCGTGCTCATCAATCCGCTCGTTCACATCATCATGGGCTTCCGTCAGGGTTTCTATCCGGAATACCGGGCGATCGGGCTCGACATGGACTATCTCTACGGAATCGCATTTCTGACATGGTTTGCCGGAATGCTGCTCTTCACGCTCTCCAGAAAGACGCTGAGAAACGAATGATCCGGTTCGAGCAGGCGACAAAATATGCCCGCACCAAGGGCATCAAGAAGCCGATCATCCAGGATGCTTCGCTGACGCTCAATCGCGGCAAGAGCGTCGGCCTGCTCGGCCGCAACGGTGCCGGAAAGTCTACGTTGTTGCGCCTGATCGCCGGCGCCATCAAGCTTGACAAGGGCCGGATCATCCGACGCGGCAAAATCTCCTGGCCGCTCGGATTTCAGGGCAGCTTTCAACCGACGATGACAGGAGAACAGAATGTCCGCTTTGTTGCACGAATCTATGGCGTGGAAACCGAGCGGCTAATCGCCTATGTGGAGGACTTTGCCGAGCTCGGCCCCTTCTTCAAGGCGCCCGTTGGGACCTATTCTTCCGGCATGAAGGCGCGCCTCGCCTTCGGCTTGAGCATGGGCGTCAACTTCGACTATTATCTCGTAGACGAAATCACCGCTGTTGGTGATACAAATTTTAAGAAAAAATGCCAGGCTGTCTTTGAGACCAAGCTGCAGGAATCAGACATTATCATGGTTTCGCACAGCACCAGCACGATCCGCGAATATTGCGATTGCGGCGTGGTGCTGGAAAAAGGCAAGATGACCTATTATGAGAATGTCGAAGACGCGATCCGCGCGCACGACAAGAATATGAAGGAAGGCTAAATGGCGGCAAGCAAGGACGCGGCAGTGAACAAGCCTGACCCCGCGCAGGCCGCCGACAAGCAGAAGACTGCCAAGGCAACGGCCAAAAGCAAAGGCATTGCTGTCCTTGAGGGGCTGCTCGGTAAGGAAAGCGCGCCGGTTATTCCGCTGCCGGGACGGAAAGTCGAACCACCCAAGAAGGCCGGCTGGCAGCCGAAATGGCTAAAGAAGCTGCGGTGGCGCCACGCCATTATCGGCGCATCTTTCCTGGGACTCGTGGCCGTGCCCGCGACACTCGCCTCGCTCTACATGGCCTTCATCGCCGCCGACCAGTATCACAGCACGGCCTCCTTCGCCGTACGAAGCATCGAGGGCGGCGCTTCGAGCGACATTCTCGGCATGTTCACGCAGGCCTCGGGCGGAAGCACGGTTTCGGACAGCTATATCCTCATGGATTATATCCTGAGCGAGCGGATGGCCGCGGATGCGGACAGGCGGTTCAAGCTTGAGGACGTCTACGCCACCCGCGGGCTCGACTACTTCTATGGCATCGGCTCCGATTTGCCGATTGAGGACAAGCTTGCCTATTGGCGCGATATGGTGAAGGTCAGCTTCGACCATGCCTCCGGCATCATGCAGGTGACCGTCAAGGCCTTCGAGCCGAAGCAGGCGCAGGAGATCACGCAATTCATCGTCGACCAGAGCGACAATCTCGTGAACAGCCTTTCGCTTTCGGCGCGCAACGACGTTTTGCGCGCCGCGCAGGACGAGGTGCTCGCCGGCGAAGCGCGGCTTTCCAAGGCACGCGCGGGGCTGCGCGACTACCGCGACAAATCGCAGGAAATCAGCCCGGAGGAAGGCGCGAAGCTCGCGGTTCAGCTGATCGGCGGCTTGGAAGCAGAATTGACGAAGCTCAACGCCGACCTCGCAACCGCCAAGAGCCAGATGAGCGATGACACGCCGCGCATCCGCGTGCTCAAGACCCGCATCGAAAGCCTGGAACAGCAGCTTGCAGTGGAGCGCCAGCGGCTGGGCGCGGGTGAAAGTGCATCGGCCGCGAGTGACCCCAACTCGCCCGACGTTGCCGGCCGTATCGCCGAGTTCGAGGAACTGGAGACGGAGCGCGAGTTCGCCGAGCGCGCCTACACTGCGGCCCTGGGTTCTCTCGAAAAGGCCCGTATCGACGCGAACAACCGTCAGCGCTATCTCGCGCTGTTTATCGAGCCGACGCTTTCACAGATGGCTCAGTATCCGAGTCGCCTGCTGAATGCCTTTCTCCTAACGCTTGGGTTGCTCTTTGCCTGGGGGATTGGCGTGATGGGCTACTATAATATTCGGGACAGAGCATAGCCTGAATACCGCTTGCAAGCCGTCTCTGGCTCGAATCGTGATCACCCCCACGCAAACCGTTGCACAGGGGTGATCGATTGGTATCCGGTTATAGTTCTACCGCAAAGGCATCCTTGGTTACGGGTGTGTTAATTTGGACGTCTCTTCGTAGTACCTTGCCCAGCACTCGATCAAGAAACTTGGGCGCCAGTCCAAATCCGGGTCTTACGCTTCTGACGGCGTCTGGCGTCACGATGTCACCGGCCTTGAGAGACTTTACGAAGTAAAGGGATCGCCGGAACTTAACGTTGCCTGTTTCACTCGATTTGTGGCCGTAATCAACGTTTCCGAGAGCTTCCCACGCAGTCTTTGCATCGCGGCAAAGTGCTGCGAACTCCTGTGGCTCAAGTGAGAAGCTATCATCCGGTCCGCCACCACTCCTGTCCAGCGTGAAGTGCTTTTCAATCAGAGAACCTCCGAGGGCGACGCTTGCAATGGCCGTGGTATTATCCAGCGTGTGATCCGAAAGACCCGTCGCCAATCCGAAGCGCTCGATCATGTCAGGGATCGTCCGCAAGTTGTAGTCTCTGGCCGGTGCCGGGTAGCCGCTCACGCAGTGAAGTATTGCCAAATCTTTGCACCCGCCACCGCGCGCGGCGTCGATCGCTTCCGCGATTTCTTCATCGTCGGCCATGCCGGTGGAGATAATCATTGGTTTCCCGGTGCCCGCCGCGTAACGAATCAGCGGAAGGTCTACCGCCTCAAAAGAGGCAATCTTGTAGGCCGGTGCATTCAAATCCTCCAGCAAATCAACCGCAGTGTTGTCAAAGGGGGAACTGAAGATGGTGATGCCAGTTTTACGGGCGTGCTCGAACAAAGGCGCATGCCATTCCCAAGGCATATAGGCCTCGCTGTAGAGTTGGTAGAGCGTCTTTCCGCCCCAAAGACCGCCCTGAATGCGAAACTCGTCCGCATCACTGTCCAAAGTTATCGTATCCGGCCGGTAAGTCTGGAGTTTTACCGCGTCCGCTCCTGCTTCTTTCGCTCGATCGATCAACGACAGCGCGGTTTCAATTCGACCGTTGTGGTTAGCGGACATTTCGGCGATAACATACGGCGGGAAATCAGATCCGATCTCCCTCCCGGCGATTTTGATAACTCTGGTCAATTTTACTCTCCTCTAGGTACAGGAATGCTGGCAAGCATGTCGGTGCGCCTGTCTGTCCATTCGCGCGCCAAGATGCCGAGGCGGTGTATGTCGTAGAACCGACCGTCGCGCTGATAGTGTTGGCGAAAAATACCTTCTTCCACGAACCCGAACTTCTTGTGAAGTTTAATAACACCTGTATTGAAGTCCAAAACTTCACAGGAGAGCTTGCGCAGCTTCAGGTCTAAGAATGCATGATCCAGGGCAAGGAATTCCATCCGGGAGCCGGTCCCCCTCTCAGCATCCGGGGATGCATAGAAAGCCCAACTCGCGTTTTCATTCTGCCTATCTATATCGTTGAAAGATACGACGCCCATGGGAGCATGGCGGTATTCGTAGATGAAATATTGATTATCGCTAGCCGTCTTCGTTCTTTCCCACCATCGCTGATGTTCCTCCTCCGAGATTTCATGGCAGGTATACATCTTCTCCCTTACTGCCGGAATATTGCGCCACGTTCTCATCATTGTCTGATCGTCATCAGTGGCTGCTCGGAGACGGCCATAAGTACTGTTCGTCATTCTCAGGAACCTCGCACTAGATACGACAACATAGGCGATCCGTAATCGCTCTCACCACTTCAAGACCGCCTTTGCCATCGCAGATGGTCGCCGCTCGTTCAGACATCGCTTCGAGCGCTGTCTTGTTTCCAACAAGGCTCTCAACGACGCCTCTGAAGACGGGGATGAAATCGGGGCCGAGTTCAACGAGCTTCGCTGCACCTTCAATGTCGAGTATTCGCGCGACACTGCGTTGATTCTCCGCGAGAATCATTAGAATTGTAGGCACGCCAAGCGCGCACCGCTCCCAAGATGTGCTGCCGGCTGCACCAATCGCAAGGTCCGCATCTGACATCAAAGACGCCATGTCATCAACATTAAGGACGACATCGGCCTTCCATGGTAGCTGAGTGGCCATTTCGCGGACGGATTTCGCCCATGGTGCGTGTTGCCCCATAACGATCGTGATTTCCATATCTGGAGGTAGCGTGCATCGTTCGAGAGCATCCAGCACCCGCCGGGTGACATTGTCCTTGTCTATGCCGCCGAGGGTTACCAGCAGCCGCCTTGGGGGGGAGGCACTTCGACGCCGAGCAAGGCTATACGGCCGCTTAAGCGCAAATTCAGGGCGAAGGAGCGCGAACGAGGCCCCGATGAGCATTTCGCAGTTCGCGGGTACCAACAATATATAGTCGTTCGCGGTTCTGCCTAGGTTCTGATCCAGCAACAGGTCACAATCATGCTCGCGATCTGCCAAATCATCGAGCACCATGAGCCGTCCGCAGAACGGTCGCATAGAGCGCTCCCATTGGGAATCGAGCGCATAATGGTCCACGATGAGCAAGTCCAGACGTGCATCACCAATCGCCGCCGCAGTCTCGCATGCATCAGTCTGCCAGTCTGCGCCGAGCCAATGCGTATGGCCAACGTATGCCGTTTCCGCTCTGTCTCCCACTTCTCGGGGTAGCTCGATCACCGCAAAGCCCCTCTGACGAATGAGATCCGTTAAATTCCCCGGATGGGCACGACAAACAAAACGGCATAGGAACCCAGCGTCGGCCAACATACGAGCGAGCGTAAGGCAACGCATAACATGCCCTGTGCCGATCTGGATCGACGCATCGGTTCGAAATAGGACGCTGTATCTACGAGGTGGTGGCATCAAACTCATTTAAGGCCTTGAACATCAGCTCTGCCCGCAACCAGTCGTCAGGCGTGTCAATGTCCTGAACGCGATAGCGGGGCAGAACGAGGGCAGTAGCTGAGAGCGAGAAAACCGGTTTCCCCGACAGCCAAGCTTCAGAGCGGCCCCAATAGAACTGCCCAGCGTCATGATAGGCTTCCTCAAGATCCTGCGAGCGAATGCCGAACTGGTCAGGCATGAGCATTTCCACGCGCCGCTCAGGCGTCAACCGGATGGCACGCTGTATTGGAAATGCATAACTCGTCGCGGAAAAGACAAACTCAGCTCCGCTTTCCTCAAGGAGGTCGCACCCCTTCGCTATGTCATCTGCTCGGAGGAAGGGAGCAGTCGCATAAATACAGCAGACTCGGCCCGGCATTCTGTCGTTTTGCGCGATCCATCGTATCGCATGGCGGATCACATCGCTCGTCCCTGTATAATCATCAGCCAATTCGGCAGGCCGAAGGAACGGAACTTCGCCCCCGAGTTGACGCACAGTCTCGGCGATCTCTACATCGTCAGTGGACACTATGATGCGATCAAAGCGGTCGCTTTCAATCGCCGCGCGGATAGACCAATCGATCATCGGCCTTCCGGCGAACTGCTTGATATTCTTACGAGGTATTCTCTTGCTACCACCTCGTGCTGGAATAATGGCGAGATTCACGTTGCCAATTCCGCAGTGAGCGCCGCCACAACTTGGTCCTGTTGCGCTTCAGTCATTGTCGGGTATAGCGGCAGTGTGATCGCCTCCTCGTAATACCGTTCCGCTTCAGGATAGTCGCCCTTTCGGAAGCCCATTTTCGAATAATAGGGCTGCGTATGAACGGGAATGTAGTGCAGGTTCACGCCAATGCCCTGCGCACGGAGGCCCTCGAACACCGCTCGGCGAGGTTTAGAAACCTTCGTAAGCTCCAGCCGAACCACATAAAGGTGCAGGCCGGAATAGCTGTCAGGGTGCTGCCATGGCGTCACCACGGGGAGTTCGACAAGCGACTCATCATATCGCCGGGCCAGCGCATGACGCCTTGCGACATATTCGTCGAGGCGAACCATCTGACTCAGGCCCAAAGCCGCTTGCATATCAGTCAAGCGGTAGTTGTATCCAAGGTCCACCTGCTGATAATACCACGGGCCGTCCGGTTCATGGGTCATTGCTGCCGGATCTCGTGTGATTCCATGGCTGCGAAATAACGCCATTCTCTCCGCAAGCTCTGGCTTGTTGGTCAAAGCCGCGCCGCCTTCCGCAGTGGTGACGATCTTCACCGGGTGAAAGCTGAAGACGGTGACATCACTGTAGCGGCAGTTACCGATGGGTTCGCCCCGATACTTGCCACCAATAGCGTGTGACGCGTCCTCGATTATCCTGAAGCCGAATCGCTCCCCAAGCTCATGGAATTTTGCAATATCGCACGGCTGACCAGTGAGATGCACGAGCACTACGATCTTGGGAAGAGTTCCACCGCGTTCGGCATTGACTAGCTTGCGCTCTAGTGCAGCGGGGCAAAGATTGTACGTTCGCGGATCCACGTCAACGAAGTCAACCTTGGCTCCGCAGTAGAGGGCACAATTGGCAGACGCCACGAACGTCAATGGCGAAGTCCATAACCAGTCTCCTGGACCGAGCCCCATCGCCAAGCAAGCCATATGAAGTGCCGATGTTGCACTGTTTGCCGCTAATGCAAACTTTGCACCCGTGTAATCGACAAGGGCGTTCTCAAAGCGAGGCACCGCTGGCCCTTGCGTAAGAAAATCGGAACGGAGCACCTCTGCAACCGCATCGATGTCCGCTTGCGTGATATCCTGACGACCATACGGGATCATGTCTCAGACGCTTCCAATCTTTTCTGCGTTCGCAGCAACCCAGGCTTGCAGCTCCGCTGAGGTCATCCACGCAGTGTTGTTGTCGCTGGTATAGCTGAACCCGGGCGGTACCCTTTTACCGTTCTTGATGCGTGCCTCAGATGAGGTCCAATTGTGAATGGCTGGAAGGATCTTGAAGTGCTCTTCATACTCGTAGGTGTGGAAAGAGTCCTCTTCGCCGATCATCTGTTCATGGAGCTTCTCCCCGGGCCTAATGCCGACCATTTCAAGCTCCGCTTCCGGCGCGATCGTGCGGGCGAGTTCGGTAACCTTCATTGAAGGGATTTTCTTCACGTAAATCTCCCCTCCCTCCATGTCATCGAACGCATGCCAAACAAGCTCGACGCCCTGTTCGAGCGAGATCATGAAGCGCGTCATGCGTTCATCAGTAATCGGCAAGACACCCTTGTCCTTAATGGACAGAAAGAAGGGGATAACCGACCCACGCGAACCCATGACATTTCCGTACCGCACGACGGCGAACCGAGTGTCGTGTCCACCGGCATAGGAGTTTCCGGCTACAAACAGCTTATCTGACGCAAGTTTCGTCGCACCGTAAAGATTGATCGGACTGCTCGCCTTGTCGGTAGACAGCGCAACGACGCGTTTGACCTTTTTATCGATGCACGCATCGATAAGATTCATAGCACCATTGATGTTCGTCTTGACGCATTCGAACGGATTGTATTCCGCCGTCGGCACGATCTTGGTTGCAGCCGCATGTACGACGTAATCCACCCCGTCGAGGGCCCGATACAAGCGTTCACGGTCGCGCACATCGCCAATGAAAAAGCGGACGCGCGAGTCGTCAGCGTATTTCTTGGCCATCTCCCACTGCTTCATCTCATCCCGCGAGTATATGATGATCTTTGCAGGGTTATACTTTTCAAGCGTCATCGGGACAAAGGCGTTGCCAAACGAACCCGTGCCGCCGGTAACAAGTATGGTGCCGCCAGAAATCATTATCGTCTCCTTCAATCTTTCTACGTAGCTGAGTTACCAGCATGCTCGCCTACATTGGAAATCATTCCCGGCAAGCCTCCAACAATTCTTGCACATGCAATGTGCAAGCGACCTAGCGGTTCTCGGTTCTGGCGCAGGTGGCGCACGTCTTCAATAGACTGTCTCCGATCTTTGAGGCCTCGAAAGCGCATGTTGCGATGAGGGGCGTCTCGGGCGGATCACAACACAGCGATATCGCCCCTCTACGGGCGAACGAGAGATGGACATAGCTTCGAACCACTCTGAGAATCTCCAGGACTAATAATGGGAGGAGCCACCGCTGACAAGCGAGCCGGCGAAGGAACGCTGCATAATGCCGGCAGTTGGAACCGGTCAGGTGAAGAATTTGTCAGCGAGGCGACTGATGTGAGCATCGCCCTGCGTCAGGAGCCGGTCGATCTCATCCATGTGCCAAAAAGGGACACCTACAGGATCGTTTGTGACCGGCCTATGGGAGTATTTGAACGGTACGCAAACTTCCTCCGTACCCATATATTTTAACAGCAGAGCTGCCCGTTCCATCTTCTCAGGGCCAGGCCGTTCCCAGTCATTGGAGCAAATGATCTTCTCATAATCGCTACGAGAATTCGGGTAGATTAATTCCACGGGGTAATCGTGCTTGCCGAAGTGACTGGCCATGACAACTGGAATTCCTTGCGCGCACAATTCAAGCGAGGAAGTACCGTTCCAAAGAACAGCCAGATCTAGATACTTTATGAGATCTTGATTGTTGAAGCCCGTATGGGGTAGGATAAGCACATTTTCAGGTATACTCATACCTTTGATCAAGTCGAGCCAATATTCATTTAGATCTCGAGCAATCTCCGGTCGCAACTCATGAGGGTGTGGCTTTAACACAATTAGATTGGATGTCTCACTTGCAATTGTGACGGTATGCCGCAGCCAATCAGCAATGTTCTCGTGGCCTGGTCCTCCATCGAAAGGAACAGCCATGTCGCAAAGGATCTTTCCATAGACTCCTATGATCTTGCGCCCAGACAGTTTTGCTTCGCGCAGACGAGCTTCATAAGGAGATTCCGATAGCTCAGCCGTTCGGCCCACGCGATTATAGTTCAGGATACGGTCGATTTCATCTCGGTATATGTCGTATAATCCGTCCTGCATCAACCAGTCCTCGAACAGGTCAGGCCTTGCCAAAAACGGCAGTCTGTAAAGAGGGTATTTGGTCAGGTTCTCAAGGCACACCGTGCTGGCGACCTTGCTTTTCAGATTACTGTAATAGTTCTCATAGGCTGGCCCCATATGGATAAAGCCGACATCATATTGAGGAGCATGATGTAGAGCAAATGAGCGATAAACAGAAAACGGAGCAGAATGCGACCCCGCATTTATAAACCGAACTGGCATGCCTCTGGACATTACCTCTCGCTCGATCGACTTGCACGCCGTCAGCGCTTTGTCACATCTTATCAGATAGTAGCGGAACCACCTAAATATCCACGGATCATTTATGTCAAAATTGAACGCACGGAACTTCTGCGTCATTATTTCAAAAATCGCCTGGTAGAAATTGATCCCATCAGCAATTATTTTGCGACCGGACCAGTCGATCATCCATTCATTTTCCAGCCCATCTGATATGTCGAGATCAGTGTGAATCACTCGTTCGATCATACCTGCGTGTTTGTCTATCCACGCAATACCTGTCGGTTCATTTCTGAGCATTCCCTCGTCCAATTGAACTACCGCGTATCCTCGACGCTTCAGTTCTAGGAGAACCGGCACCACCATGGATATTGTGTTCAAACACCCGAATGACCCAAGGAAAACCACCCCCTTGGGCAATCTTGGCTGAGCTACAGCCTCTAATATGTTCGATGCCTGTGACAGGAAGTTTACTCGAGCAAGCTCCTCTCGTATTGCCGCCAACTCTCTCTTGGGCGGACCATTTCCGGCAGCAAGCGCTACGGAAGCCGCGTGGTTCAGCCAAGCTGATGCCTTTTCCAACTCTCCATTGTTCGCAAGGATGGTCGCAATCTTCCGCCTATAGCTGTTCTTTTTGTATTTCCTGAGAAGAGATGCCGCCACCGCTTCTGCAGAAGCGTAGTTCCGTTCATAGGTGTAGCAGTTGGAAATTAAGTGCAGATAGAATTCCTCAGGCAGTTTCTCCTTTTGGCCACTCAGGAACGTTCGGGCGCCTGCATAATCGCGAGCTCTTACGAGCATATTAAAATAATCACTGGTAGTCTTTTTGTATAAGGGCAGATCCGACTTAGAAACGGCTCCGGACTGTTCGATCGTCATCTTTTTATAGGTCGATATACCGGCCCCGTCGCCTACTGTTATAGCCATCTGCAGTAGGTGCATTCCCACAGAACCTGGGATATTCTTACCACTGCTGCCATAATGCGAGGTCACCTTAGCGGCGGTGTTCCTGTATATGTGTACAGCCAGATGCCTTTTACCTTGGACAGCTAGCTCCGGTCGCTTCGAAGCCTTGAAAAGCGACGCAACGATGACCTGGGAAGTCTTTGCCAATTTCACGATATCATCTGCATCGAGACTACCTAATAGGTCTTCGGAAAGCCATCGCATCTGGTCTAACATCCGGAAATGCGAAAGATGGTCAAATATCTGCGGCAATATCACCGGAAACTTATCATCATGTCGCAACCAATGGAGATTGAGCTCGAGGAAGGACCATAGCGGCATCCCGTCGACCGGTTTCCGCCCAAACCTCCCCTGCTCAGCACGAACGAATTCGTAGGCTTCCAACAGGAACATGAGATCCGTGCCGGAGACAGTTTCCGGCAATGTTTTCACTTTCCGATTCAGAACCTGCTCGGCATCATCGAACTTACCAATGAGCGTCAGGCAAGCAGCCAAATCGGCGGCATCGTCCAACACGAAATTCTGCGGGTCGATATCTTTTAAGCGCTCGAGCGCCTGCGATGGCTCACCCGCGCGGGCGATGCTTCCGAGCTTCCAGAAGACTCCGCGATTGCCATTGCCGTCAAGAGCGCGCCCTACTAGGTAGTCGATCACCTTCGCGCTGTTGAGCAAAGGGTCGGCCAGCATGTCAAATAAGCCGCTCTGCCCTTCCGCAAATAAAGCTGTCTCGTCCAGAAGATAGGGGTTCTTCTGAAGCGCATCGATAAGCCGAGCGCAAAGTTCGCCACTGATTGCACGATGATCGAAATGACTTGCTATCTTTTCGGCAAGCCCGCGGGGCGTTCCATGTGTCTCCAGCACCAAGGCCAGGATTGCATGCTCGATTTCAGCTGATGTGCCGAGGCTGCCCACGCAATAGCTCGGATATAAAATATATGCAGCTGCAAAAAGCTCTTGTAGGGTCCTGGTTTTCCGACGCCTAGAAATTTCTTGTCGGTCATCAGTGAGTCCCCAGCCTGCGTAAAATGGCGCACCAAAAACGGTTACCGCTTTTCCGCGCAACAAACTTTCGAAACCGACAAGTGACGTAATGGTATAGACGTGATCGACTGATGCGAGCAAATCGTGCAGATCGTAAGCACCCTCAATAATTGTGCAAATATCTGCGACGTCTTTAGGATTAGAAAGCGCCGCCCTGTGTCCCCCCAATACGTCTGGATGGGGCTTATAGATAATCTCCGCGTCAGGGTTTTCATTACGTGCGGCCCGCACAATATCGTTGTTGTTATATCTAGTCTTGCTTCCATATATGATCGAAGCATCATCTTCGACTTGCCCGACGACCAATACCCGTCGCCGTTCCGTTGCGGGAAGCTGCTTCAGCTTCACATTTTTGTGAAGATTGTATTTTGTTAACCCAAACTCCGAGATCATCGAGATGCATTGATTTGCGCGCTCAAGGATGCAATCGCGGTGCGCCGGCTCGAATTCCGAAATCAAGCATTCCAAGTCTGACGGGCGTGTACTATCAAAATACATTCCTTTCTGATCGATTGCGAGTGATAACGGGTGGACATGCTCGGCACCCAGTCCAATTGATCGAAGGAAGCCATCTTCCATTCTCCACACGGGAATTGAATGCTTCCTGGCGTATTTAATCGCGGGCCGCTTGCTATACATGCCCCAGAATATGAAACTCTTGGGCTGATGTTGCTCAAGGCACTCTTGCAATTTTCGCCACGGTGTACTTTTGCGAGCGAATGCGACCCGATAGGACGATAAAAATTCCGCGACTGGTTCACGCTTCCAGGGATTGTAGCCAAAAAGGATCACGATAGGCTTACTGGCGCCATCTTCGAGCCATGCCTTACCGACCACGTGAAAGGCTTCAAAACCTTCAATCCGCAGCTCCGGCACGGCAGCGTTCGTCGTTTTTTTAGGCCCGCGGTGCCTGTCCTTAGCAATGCCTAGCCTTTTCATTGCATATCGTACGTGCCTCAAGTTGGCCACGTGACGAGATGCTTTACGAAAAGTTTCATTAAACCGCTCAGGTTGCAGTAGATTGCGCACACTTATCACCACTTCTGACTGGACGAATTCGGCTGTCCCCAGCCGCTGCTCATCTCACCGAGGGCTCTGTACCGCCCCATACGCCTTCAAAAGTCAAGACAAAGAGAGCAACACTGATCCATATATCGATGGCTCAGAGCCTATCTTCCCTTATCTCCCGCATCGAGGCCGTCAGCAGCAGCAGTCCGGCGATAAAGCAAACAAGCGCGAATTCTATGACGTAGCCCTTGTCCAGCAACTCGGCTCGGTATTCCGGGTAGATGCTTGCGCGGAACCACATGATGACGTGCACGAGCGGGTTGTGGAGTATGAAGTCGCGAAAAGGGTTCGGCAGAGATTCCGGCAGGAAGAAGACGCCCGACATCAAGAAAAGCGGGCGATTGACGATGCCGAATATCTGCTCGTAGAGCGGGAAACGGGCGAACATCACGATGTTGATCGTGCCGATGCCGAGGCCCAGCAGGGCGGCGGCTCCCGCGGCCTCGATCATGCCGGCGATGTTCATCGGCTGGGTGACACCGCTGAGTTCGAGGATCATCAGAAGGATGAGGATCGTCACCAGCGTATCGGTCATCAGCTGCAGGATGAAGCGCGAGACGATCGCATCAAAGGGGGTGACGATGGGATAGGAGAAGAGCGCCTTGTTGGCCTTCACCGTGCCGGCCATGAAGGCCGACATGCGTTGATAGAAGGCGAAGGGCAGATAGCCGCTGGCGAAGAACAGCGGGAAGCTCAGGCCGAGAGCCGGCATTCTCGCGATTACCCGAAAGATCAGCGTCATCAGCGCGACATGGGCCACCGGGTCGAAGATCGCCCAGAGATAGCCTCCCGGCTTCGAGCCGAAGCGCGTCGACATTTCGCGAACGATCAGCGCTGCCGTCACTCTCAGGTGCTGTTGGATGAGATTCACGTCCGACCTCAACTGTATTGCCATGGATGACCTGGCCGCCGCCCCTCATCCGCCTGCCGGCACCTTCCCCACAGGCGGGAAAAGGGACAGGCGGCATGCTGCGGCGTAAGGGGCGGCGCCTGCATCCCGCCGCCATATTCCACAAACCGCTCCTGCTGGCAAATCTTTGGCGATCTCCCTTGCCAGACAAAAAAGGCCGCCCCGAACCTTTCGGTCGAGGCGGCCAGGCGGCCCCACTGGGAGGTGAGCTCGTCCTGCTCAGCGCTCGCCTTCGAGTTCGCTCAGGAAAGCGCCAAGCTCCTTCTCCTCAATACCGACAAGATGGTTTTTTTCCGGATAGGCGCCGGAGCGGACGTCGAAAGCGAATTCGGAGAAGGCGGCGATGCGCTCCTGCTGCAGGCGGTCGTATTCGGCGGCGAAGTTGCGGTAGGTCTTGGCGTGGCGCGGATAGTGGCCGCGGTGGGCGCCGAGCACGTCCTCGGCGAAGAGATATTGCGCGTCGCAGCCCGTCCCCGCCCCCATCGACAGCATCAGCATGGAGGTGCGCGCGCTGATCGCGGCGGCGACTTCGCCCGGCACCACCTCGATCTCGGCGGCAAAAGCCCCCGCGTCCTGCAGCGCCTTCGTCTGGCGCCAGATCTCGAGCGCGCTTGCGGCCGTCTTGCCGACGGCGCGAAAGCCGCCGGTCCAGGTGGCCTTGGAAGGGATCAGCCCGACATGGCCGCAGACGGGAATGCCCTCCTCGCGCATGCGCCTGACCGTCGAGAGGCTTGCGGCGCAATAGACGGCATCGCCGCCGGCCTTCAGCGCCTGAAAGGCGGCGCGGATATAATCCTCGGCGGTCACATGGTCCCCATATTCGAGGCCGGGAAAGGCGAAGACGGAAGGGGCCGCCTCGCGAAATTCAGGGCCGAGCAGCGCCGGCGGAACGGAGACGAGGTCGATGCGCGCTTTCTCCGCAGCCTCCGCCTCTTCCAGCGTCATGACCCGTAGCATGGTGAGCTGGCGCTTTCCTTTCATCCACAGGAGATCGGCAACGGTCGGGCGGTGGTGTCTCATCTGATAACTCCGGTAGAGCATTTCCAGGAAAGGCGAGCAGCGGTTTTCCGTCCGGAAGTGCGCCGTTTCAAAGAAGGCGGCTCTCAGGCCGCCAGCAGCTTCTTGAGCCTGGTTTCGGGTGAGGCAAGCGCCAGCGGATCCGGGTTTGCCCCGGCGGCGATCAGCATTTCGGCAAGGCGGATATCGCGGGCGACCGCATTGCCGGGGCCGATGCCGCTGGCGGCGATCAGCCGTCCCTCGCCATTCAGATGAAAGAGGATAAAGGCGCCCTCCTCCATGTCGCGCCGGACGGTCGTTTCCGCACCGTGGGCAAGCCCCGCGATCTGCAACGTGAACTCGTACTGATCCGACCAGAACCACGGCACGCTGGCCATAGTTTCTCGTGCGTCCATCAGGTTGGCGGCGGCAAGCGCGCCCTGGTCCTGGGCGTTGCGCCAGGCTTCCAGCCGCACCCGTCGGCCACCATAATGCGGCAGAGGGAAGGAGCAACAGTCGCCGGCGGCGTAGATGTCGGGGTCCGACGTGCAGAGCCTCTCGTCGACGGCGATGCCGTTTTCGATCGCAAGCCCGGCGGCCTCCGCAAGTTCGGTGTTGGGCACCGCGCCGATGCCGACGACAACAAGCTCGGCCTTAAGGCCGACTCCGTCGGCAAGCAGCAGGCGTACGCCGTCAGCGGCTTCCTCGATTGCCGCAATCTGCGCGCCGCAGATGATCTCCACGCCTTCCCGCCTGTGCCGCTCGGCGACGACGGTGGCAATCTCCTCCGGCACGCCGCGCGAGAGAACGCGCGGCAGGCCTTCGACAAGCACGACCTCGGCGCCGAGCCTTCGCGCGGTCGCGGCAAGCTCCAGGCCGATGAAGCCGCCGCCGATGATGGCGAGTCTTGCACCCGGCGTCAGGGCGGCGCGGATCGCAAGCGCATCGGCATGCGTCCGCAGCATTCGGATGCGCCCGGCATTTTCCGGCACGCCCGGGAAGCATCGCGGCCGGGCGCCGGTTGCCAGAAGCAGCCGGTCATAGGTGAGGGATCGTCCGTCCGAGAGCGTGACGCTCTTCTGCGCCCGGTCGATGCTCTGCGCCGTGACACTGGTCAGGACCGCAATCCGCGCTTCCTCGTAGCGCGCAGCACCCGCGATGAATTTCGGCGGGGAGGCTTCCGCGAGCCCGTCCTTGGAAAGCGGCGGCCGCTCATAGGGAAGATGCGGTTCGGCGCCGATCAGCGTGATTTCGCCGCCGAAGCCCTTTTCCCGGAGGGCAAAGGCTGCCCGCGCGCCACATTCGCCGGCGCCGATGATAACGATATGCGTCATGCTCTCTCATCCTTCCGAGACCGTGGCTGCGGGACGCCTGAGCCCCGGCGAATGCCCCTCACCCAAACCCTCTCCCCGCCTGCGGGGAGAAGGTGCCGGCAGGCGGAGGAGGGGCATCCCGCCGAGAGCTCATCCCCTTAGAACGCTCCATGCTTCATGGAAGCAAACGCTCTAAGTCTTTGAAACTGCGCACTTCCGGACAAAAGCAGTTACACACTTTCCTGGAAGTGCTCTAGGAAAGCCCGATGAACACGCTCCCCGCCTCCACCTTGACCGGATAGGTCCTGAGGTTGACGCAGGCGGGGGCGCCCCTGGCCTGGCCGGTCTTGTAGTTGAAGCGGCCGTTATGCTTCGGACATTCGATGATGTCGCCCATCACCAGGCCGTCGGCGAGATGGATCTGCTCGTGCGTGCAGAGCCCATCGGTCGCAAAGTACTCGTCGTCCGGGCTGCGATAGACGGCAAAGGTGCGTCCCTCGTGATCGAAACGGACGACGTCTTCCTCGTCGATCTCCTCGGCCGCACAGACCTCCACCCAGTTCGAGCTCATTTCTTTCCTCCATTCGATGGTTTGCTGCGGTCGCCCGCGTCGCCTCACTGCGCGGCTGGAACGAGCCGGTCGTTGTGGAACTCTTCGCGATAGGGCTTTGCCGTCGGCGGCAGTTCGCGCTTCAGGAAGTAATCTTCGTTGCGCAGCTGCCGCAGGAATGCGGGGATCATTTCACGGTAGCCGTTAAGGATCGAAGGATTGGCCGCCGGCAGGTCGTGCCTGATCATGGCGTGCAGCTTCGGCAGCGCGTGATAGGGCACCATCGGGAACATGTGGTGTTCCACATGGTAATTCATGTTCCAGTAGACGAAGCGGCTGACCGGATTCATGTAGACCGTGCGGCTGTTCAGCCGGTGGTCGGTCACGTTGTCGGCAAGGCCGCCATGCTGCAAAAGCCCGGTCAGCACGTGATGCCAGGCGCCGTAAAGCCGCGGCAGGCCGATGAGCATCAGGGGCAGGATCGAGCCGAGATGGAGTGAAAGCCCGATCGTCGCCAGATAGATGGCAAGCCAGATCCGGGCGACGCGGATCGCCTTCGGCTGCTCCGTTTCCGGAATGAAGGTCTTCTCGGCGGCGCTGATCACGCCGAAGGCGTTTCTGACCATGTCGGTGATCGCATGCCAGACGTCGATGATGCCGAAGAAGTTGAGGACCAGACGGATTAGATCCGGCGGCCGCATGACGGCGATTTCCGGGTCGCGGCCGACGATGACGGTGTCGGTATGATGGCGGGTATGGCTCCAGCGCCAGGTGACCGGGTTGCGCATGATCATGAAACAGGCGATCTGGTAGACGGCGTCGTTCATCCACATCGTCTTGAAGGCGGTGCCATGGCCGCATTCATGCCAGCGGCTATCGGAAGCGGAGCCGTAAAGGACGCCATAGGCGAGGAAAAAGGGCAGCGCCCACAAGCTGCCCCAGAAAAAGACGCCGAGGCCGCCAAGAAGAACCATGCTGCCGAGCCAGAGCGCGGTGTCGCGGATGGCGGGACCGTCCTCCCGCTTCATCAGCTCCTTCATCTGCTTGCGCGGAATGTCGGTGTGATACCATTCGGCCGCGGCAAGGCCGCTTGCAACCGCCGCCTCGGCATCGCGGCCGAGCAGGCTGTAATCGCGCTTCGTCGCAACTGTCGTCATTCCTGCCTCCCCTGCAGCGTTGCGCCACTCACGGGCGCGCAATGCGGCTGCAGCCTTTGAATCGGCGCCCGCTCCCGATCGGCGCCTTCATTCGATGAGCCGAGGATAGGTTGACTTCCGACGCTTCTCAATGCAGTCATGATATATTCTTTCAAATCCTATCAGCGTGACAGCCTCACGGATGAGGGAATAGTTTCACGGAGGAGACATGACCAAGAGGCCGACGATCGCGGATCTTGCCCGCGCCTCCGGCGTGAGCGTCGCAACCGTCGACCGGGTGTTGAACGGCCGCCATCCGGTGCGCGAGGAAACGGCGCGCCGCGTCTACGATGCGGCAAAGACGATCGGCTATCATGCCGTCGGACTGCTGCGCCAAAGGGTCTTCGAGGATCTGCCGCAATACCGGCTCGGCTTTCTCCTGCAAAAGCCGGAGCAGTCGTTCTACAAGGCCCTGGCAAAGGAGATCGAAAACGCGGCGCTCTCGGTGACGCATGTCCGCGCCAACGCCCAGGTGGATTTCGTCGCAAGCTCCACGCCCGGCGCCATCGTCGAAAAGCTGAAGGTGATGGCCGCGCGCAATCAGGCGATCGCGCTGGTGTCGCCCGACTACCCGGCCGTGACCGCGGCACTCGAGGAACTGAAGGAGCGCGGCATCCCCGTCTTCGCCCTCCTGTCGGATTTCGCGGCCGGCGTGCGCGAAGGCTATATCGGTTTGAACAATCAAAAAGTCGGCAGGACGGCTGCCTGGATGATCGCCAAGGCGGCCAAGCGGCCGGGAAAGGTCGCGGCGTTCGTCGGCAGCCACCGTTTCCATGGGCACGAACTGCGCGAGATCGGCTTTCGCTCCTATTTTCGCGAGAACGCACCCGATTTCGAGGTCCTCGACACGATGGTGAACCTCGACACGCCCGAGATCACCCACGAGGCGACGCTCGATCTCCTGCAGCGCCATCCGGATCTCCTGGGCTTTTACGTCTGCGGCGGCGGCATGGAGGGCGCCATCTCGGCGATCCGCGAAGAAAAGCTCGGGGGCAAGCTGCTCGCCGTCGTCAACGAGCTGACGCCGGAGTCGCGCGCGGCCCTTGCCGACGAAACGGTGCTGATGGCAGTCTCGACGCCCGTTCCTGCTCTGGCCCGGGAGGCCATAGACCTCATGGTCGGCGCGATCGATCGGGGTGCTTCGAGCGTGCCCGGCCAGACTTTCCTGCCTTTCGACATCTATACGCCGGAAAATATCTGACGCCGGCGTCGCGAAGACGTTTGCGAAATCGCGCTTTCTGGAAAACGATAGCGAATCAACAGCTTTCGCAACCAGGAGAAAGTGATGCGGCGCTTCATTCTTTGTCTTCTGGGCGTTGCCGCGCTCGCCGTCACTGCAATCGCCATTCTGCCGACCCTGATTTCCAGTGACTGGATGCGGGCCGAACTCGGACGGAAATTGTCGGCTGCGACCGGCAGTTCGATTGCGTTCAACGGTCCTGTGAAACTTTCGGCATTTCCCTATCTTGCGGTCGTCGCGGAAGACGTGACCCTCTCGGCCGAAGCGGAAGGGATCACCGCCGAATTTGCGGAGGTCGCCGGTTCGGTGGCGCTTTCCTCGCTCTGGTCGGACCGGCTGCACATCAAGCAGATCGCGCTCGATCGTCCCGTCGTCGTCCTCAACGAGAAGGCGCCGGGCGACGCGACGCCGCCTCCGAACGGCGGCGATGAGACCGGTTCCGGCGACCCGCTTCCCGTCCTCGTCGCCTTTCTCGAACGAAGCGCAATCGAGTCAGTCTCCATCACCTCCGGCACGTTCGTACGGCGAAGCGCAGGCAATCCCGAGGAGGTCGTTTCCGATGTCGAGCTCACGCTCACGGCACCCGACATCGATGACGAGTTCTCTCTTTCCGCATCCGCCCGCATGGGGGAGCAAAGCTACGAGACGAGTTTCACCATCTCGACCCTGCGGTCGCTGCTCGAGCGCCAGCCCGCCGATATCACCCTTACCGTGGAAGCGGAACCGGCTCCGGCGCCAGGCCT
The DNA here is from genome assembly GCF_042436655.1 of Sinorhizobium sp. P24N7. NCBI lineage: Bacteria > Pseudomonadati > Pseudomonadota > Alphaproteobacteria > Hyphomicrobiales > Rhizobiaceae > Sinorhizobium > Sinorhizobium sp. P24N7. The sequence goes on from NZ_JBHMIW010000010.1 coordinate 65,928, forward strand.
GACCAACTTCGAGGCGAGCGGACAGGTCACCCTGAACGCCAATGGCAGCTATCAGATAAGAGGCGGCAAAGTGGAAGCCGGCGAACAGGCCTTCGGCCTGAACGCGCTCTTCGTCCCCGGGGGACGTGCGCGCTTTCTCGTCGATCTCGAAGCCGACCGGCTCGACCTGACGCCGTTCATGGACGCCACACCGGGAACGTCGCAGCCGGGAGCGCCGGCCGCGGACACGGCCAAGCCTGCGAATCTGCAGTTTCTGGCCGGCTTCGACGCCGATATGAGCCTCAACGCGGCCGCTTTGACCCTCGGCGAAATCTCAGCGTCGGACGTTTCCTTTTCGGCCGCACTCAAGGACGGGAAGCTGGTTGCCGAGCTCGGGCATTTGGGGATCGATGCCGGCAACCTTGCCGCCAACGTCGCGACCGACGTCAGCGCCGACGACCCGGTCTTCCGGGGCCGCCTCGCAAGCAAGGGGCTCGACATAGCCAAGCTTTCAGCCCTTGCCGGCCAAACCGTCCCGCTTTCCGGAGCCCTGACGATCGACGCCGGCTTTGCCTTTCGCGGCCTTGATGCGCAACACATCAGAAAGACGGTCGATCTCACGGGAACGATCGGCCTGCGGGATGCGGCCTATACCCTGCCGGGCATTGCCGATGAGACGATGCGCGAGGTGAAAGCGAAGAAGATCACGGCCCGGATCGAAAGCCTCGCGAAGCCGCTGCGCGTGGCCGGCCGCCTGGAATGGCGCAACAAACCGGTCGATGTCGATATGCAACTTCCCGCCGCCGATACACTTCTCGCCGGCAATCTTGCCGCCGAGGGGATCCCGCTTAAGCTTCAGGTGAAAATGCCCGACGCAAACCTATCCCTCGACGGCAAAGCCGCTCTGCCGGGGAGCTATGCGGGAAAACTCGATTTTTCCACCGCCGACCTTTCTGCCTTCCTCGCCGGCCTCGGGCAGAGCGGTGCGGAGAGCATCGGTCCGCTGGCGTTCAACGGGCATGTCGATGCGGGCACGACGAGCGTTTCATTCAAAAAGGGGACCATATCCGTCAACGGCGTCGAAGGTGCCGGCAGCGGCTCCGTCGAATTTGCGGCACCGCTGAAGATCACGACTGCGCTGAACTTCGACGAGCTGGACCTTGCGCGCCTGGCTGGGGCGCAATCCACCGCTCCGCAGGCAAAAGCGGCGAAAGGGGCTGAACCCGCCGACGCTCCGCTGGATCTCTCTTCGCTCCGGTCGATCGATGCAACCGTCCAGCTCAATGCCAAGAAGCTCGGCTACGGCAAGGTCTTTGCCGGACCGGTTGCCACCAGTCTCGTCGTCTCCGACGGCGTCGCAAGCCTGACGCTGCCCGAAAGCCCGTTCTATGGCGGCCATATCGTCGCGAGCCTCCAGGCCGACGGCACCCAGGCCGAGCCCTCGATCGCCCTGCAGGCCTCCATCTCCGGAGCCTCGGCCGCACCGCTTTTGACGGACATGGCGGGCTTCAGATATCTCGAGGGCGCATTGAAAGCCCGGTTCGACGTAACGGGTGCGGGCGGCACGACCAGGACGCTCGCGAAGTCGCTGCAGGGCACAGCGGATGTGGCCTTTTCCGATGGCGCCATTCGCGGCATCGACATCGCCGACGTCTACAACAATCTTGTGAGCCTGATGTCGTCAGGCTTCAAGCAGGACGGCAGCAAAGCGACGACATTCACCGAGCTCGCGGCATCCTTTGTCATCGAAGGTGGCGTTGCCCGCACCGAAGACATCAAGCTTGTCGGCCCGCTGGTCCGCATGACAGGAAACGGTGCGGCCGACCTTGCCGAACGCGCTCTGAACTTCCGGCTCGAGCCCCGGCTCGTCGCTTCTCTCCAGGGCCAGGGCGCCGAGATCTCCACCGACGGCATCGGCGTCCCCGTGGTGGTCGAAGGCAGCTTCGCCGCACCGCGCATCTATCCGGACCTTTCGGACCTGCTGAAGAACCCCGATGCCGCATTGGCAAAGCTTAAAGGTTTCGGACTGCCGGTCGACAAGCTGCCGATCGGCGACCTCATTAAAGGAGGCGGCTCGGGAGGCTCGGTGAAGGACCTGCTCGGCGGCGCCGTTGGAAAGGTGCTCAAAGACAAGGCGTTCAAACAGGAAGAACAGCAGCTCTCGATCGAGGAGATAATTGGCGGCGACGGCGCGCCCAAACCGGACGAGGCGGCTGTGGAAATACCCTCGAACGAGGAACCGGCCACGGCCGACGCACCCGCCGAACAGCCGGCAAACGGAACTGCACTGCCCGGTAGTGAGGCGGACAGTCCGATGGAGAGCCTGTTCAAAAAGCTCCTGCGCTAGCCGACCTATCCTGCCATCGTCTTGGCGCGCCCTGATCCTGCATGCCACTTACTTTCTTTGCCTTATCGCCGTCGACGTAGTCGGCAAACATGATTTTGGCCGGGATATCCTGCCGCATCGCGAGAGTGAAGTCGCGAAGCAAAGCGCCGTTCAGGGCAGCCTCCGAATGCCCGTGGTGCAGAATGGAGAGAACCTATGGCGACGTTGTTCGTCAGCGACGCTGTTCAATCCGTTCACTTGCCGATTGGACGTATTGACGATCAGACTGGTTTGGTTCTCGATCTGCAAATCGTTCATGGCGGCGCTCAACAATGCTGTGATCCCGGACAAGATCTCGCTCACGCTTCCGCCGAAGCCCGCTCTTCCCCCCAGCGCTGCGGCGCTCGAACACAAGCGGCAGGATCGCCTGACGCCCCTGGGGCGTCTGGCAGATCTCGCTATTGACGCGCTGTCTCTTGCTGGCTTCTCGCACCGCAGCTTCCCGGCTAACCGTCATGGAGCCGCACCGCAGCGAAGATGGCTAGCGACCATCGACAGCGGTGGCGGGGGCTTGCGACCGCCTTAACCTGCTACCCCGCATTGAAACGGATCACCTGAAGAACCGGCGGGTATTTCTGACTGAACGAGAGAGAAAGGTATCCGATTTCGGCAGACTACTGCACGCCCGGCTCCGCGCACCAACTCGGACTGGGTAGTGTCAGTGCGGTCCGCTACCGGTGAGGTCGGTGTCGTCGCAGAATACAAGCGTCTGGCCTGTCTCTGCGAGTTTACCGGGATAGCCGCAGCGCTGTCATGCGGCGGACACCGCGATTTCGTCGAAGCCATCGAACGCTTTCTGGACGATAAATTCCAATTTGGCGACCTCCTCGTCAGAAAGTGCCTCGAACTCGCCCTGTCGCCGCCTCTTCGAAAGAACCCCGCCGTTCTGCCGAATGAACATGATGAGGTTTTCTGCGAGCCGGTCGGGCATCTCGACCGTGTCCATGATCCGGCGCAGCGCCTCATCATGGCGGCGCAGATACTCGATTTCGCGCGGCAGGTCGTGTTCGACCGTCCGCTGGACGCACCCGTAGAGGAATTCGGCAGCCGCAGTGTAGTCGAAGTACCGGTAGAGATCGGCGGTATCGTTGAGAACCTCGACGTTCCTGTCCGGCGTTGGCCGCCACTCGATGAACGGCATCAAAGGTCCGGTGTCAGCCTGAAGGGTGGTCCGGTAGTTGTCGATTCGGTCCAGCATGACCGACGAAACCGGGAAAACCATGCCTGCCGGGGCAAACTTCCGTTCGGCAAGAACATGGTGGATCAGGCAACGGTGAAGCCGCCCGTTGCCATCCTGTAACGGGTGGATATAGACGAACCCGAAGGCCGTGATTGTAGCCTGCAAGACGGGGTCGATTCCCGCCTCACTCATCCGGTCGTTCGCCTCGATCAGTCCTTCCATGAGGTCGGCGAGGTCGTCAGGCCGTGCCCCGATGAATTCCGGCAGCGGATCGTAGTTGTGGTCGCGCTCCCCTAGGAACACGCCTTCTCGCCGTAGCCCGGGCTTTATGAACCTCGTATCCTCGATCAGCACCTGGTGGAGCCGGACGATCTCGTCGACATCAAGCTTGTTGCGCCCCGCCTGCATAACGGCGCGGCCCCATCGCTCCAACCGGTTGCGTGGCGGACGTTCGCCTTCAATCTCGAAGCTCGCGCGGCTATCGGCCAGCAGCATGAAACTCGCGGCTCTGGCGACGAGGTGGGAGCCGGTGCGACCGACGGTCTCGCGCGCCTTCTCGTCGAGCGCCCGGCCGACGAACTCCTCCAGCGCTTTGGTGCGGCGTATAACCGGACAGAAGCGCGCAGCGCCCAGAAGGTTATCGCGGACGCGGTGGCGTCGTGACAGGCGCGGCTTGGCCGTGACGTAGGCTGCGGGATCGAGAAGATCGATGGCCGCGACGTTCTGGGCGTCGGGCAGGTTGAGCGTTCTCCCGGTCAACTTCTCATAGAAGAACCAGAGGCGCCGTGCCGGAACGCCCGTCGGCGCTGCGCGCACGAGCTCTTCGACGGCGTCCATGGGAGCGGCGTCGAAAACGCGTTTGAGGCTCAGAAGATCGAGAACTTCATGCCGAAAAGCGAATGTGAGATGATCGGCAAAGGTATCTCCGGGCCAGTATCGCTTGTCGAACACCTGCCAGGTGTCTTCTTCACGCCGGCTGCCTTTGATATGCTTCTCCGAGACGCAGCTGGGCCGCCGAACGGGAGCTTTGATCGACAGCGCCTGAGCCAGCGCAGCCCAACCGGCGAGGCGCGTCCCGTCGGGAACGGCGCTCTCTTGAAAATGGGGCGCATGGGCCAGCTCCAGCTGCATAGGTCGAAAAGCCCCTCTTTGTAGTCGAAAAATCCGCCTAGAAAGGGAGGCGGGTCGAAAACCACCATATCAACTTTTTGGGTCGAAAACCATTCATTTCTGGCGCGATACGCCGCAATACAGTCTCTCAGGTCGAAAATCGCCTCAAAGCCCCCAGTCTACTCGCCCCTCCTGTAACCATAACCCTGGCGCGGTGATGTCCGTGACGGGGCGGCCCGCCATCGTCGTAAACGTCGTTCCGCAGGTCCGGCGCATAGCTATCCTTGCCCTCGCCGGTCTCTTTCAGCGATGCCCGCTCACGCGTATTGAGGCGCGTATGCAAGCGCCGCAGCCTGTCGATTTCCAGCTTCTCTCGTCCATGGCGGCGTGAGAGCGCACCGTTTTCGAGGCGATGCCACTCCTTGGGATCGAGGCGGCACACGCGGCATCTGAACCGCCTGTGCAGCAAAAAGAACGCGACGCTGAACGCGGCTGAGGTCGAACCAGCACGCCCTTCAATGCAGCGCTAGAAACCGCCTTGTCATGCCGGGCGGCAAAGAGAAAGACCGCCTGGAGAACCGGACGGATGACCTGATTGAGCAGGTTAAGCTGGTTGCGGGGGCTGGCTTCAACCGCTGGCATAAAACCGGCTGGCCTGCCAGTTTCTTCGACTTTGGCAAAGTCGAGTATGCCAAACAACTCGCCGCGTAGGGTTGGATGAACCTCGCCGCGCTTGGCTCCTGGCGTGAGGACGATTTCTCCGATCAGGGAACGAAGGGATTCCCCCGCCTGCCTGCCGCCGTCCGGATCGCTGAGGGCGTCGGTCAGGCGCTCCACACGGAGGCGGTAAAGGTTGGCGAGGTTCGGATGAACGTCCGGCATGTCCACGGGCGCCTCAGTAAGGCGGGCGACGATCTCCGCCTTCTGCCGTTCAAGGTCGTCCATGCGCGCTTCATGGATGGCTGGTGCATGCCCGTCCCTCGATGGCCGCGATGATACCCGCAATCGCCTTCTCGATCTGGGCAAGCGCCTTCTGATCCGTGGTCGCTTGCACGCGCCGGTCGCGGTTCAGCCGGTTCATTTCCTCCGCATAGGCGCGCACCGCCTCCGCGACTGCTTCCGACGAGACGAGCCGCTCTTCAGGCCAGTCAGCACGCGGGCCTCGATCTTGTCGAGGTGATGGACCCGCCATTGTCGCAAGTGCCGCGCCGGTGATGGTTGAGGCAGGCATAGCGGTTCGGCGTGATGATGCCTACCTTGCCGCGCAGCATCCGCAGGTCAGAAGGCCGGAGAGCAGATGAACCGGCGGTTCGCCAGATGCGCACGCTTCATTCGGCCTTCCAGCGTGTTGGCGGGATTGGTGCCAAAGATTCCGATATCTGTTTCTTCCGTGCGCGGGCGGCGCCCCAAAGTTCGTCGTCCACGATACGCAGATGCGGAACCTCGGTCCTGATCCACTGGCTTCCGGGTTGATGCGCGACACGCGCTTGCCGGGGGACGGGTCCTTGATGAACCGCAGGCGGTTCCACACGAGAACGCCCGCATAAAGCTCGTTGTTGATGATTGCCACGCGAGACATGGCCGCGAATGCTGGTATCACCCCATGCGCGGCCAAGCGGCCCGGGAATGCCCTGCCGGCCCAGATCGATGGCAATGGCCTTCGGGTTTTACCGGACGCGAATTCGCGGAAGATGCGGCGGATGGTGTCGGCTTCCTCCGTCACAACCTCTCGGTCGCCCCGGATCGGTTCGCCGTTGGCATCGACCTTCTTCATCACCTTGTAGCCGTAGCAAAGCCCGCCGCCTGCCTTCCCCTTCTCCACCCTGCCACGCAAATCGCTATGGGTCTTCATCGCAAGGTCTTTCAGGAACAAGGCATTCATCGTGCCTTTCAGACAGTCATGAAGCTCGGAGATTTCCCCTCGGCCAAGGTAACGATGGTGACACCCGCAAACTTCAAATGCTTCTAGAGAGTGGCGACATCGGCCTGATCGCGGCTGATCCGGTCCAGAGCCTCAGCCAGCAATATCTTGAACTCTCCGCGCTGCGCGTCCCGCACAAGCCGCTGGATGCCGGAACGCAGGATAGTGCTGGAACCCGATATGGCCACTTCCTCGTAGGAACCGACGATCTCCCACTGCTCCCGGCCCGCATGTTCCCGGCAAAGCCGGAACTGGTCCTCAATCGGCGCCTCGCTCTGACTGTCGGATGAATAGCGGGCATAAGGGCCGCACGGGTCATGGTCTGCTTCTCCTTCATTCGGCAATGCTCTGTGACTGCCGACATTGGCGCCGGAGCGTCATGGCTGGCACTGCCTGCCAGCGCACGCCGCGCCTTTTCTGCTTCAGAAGCCCACGCGGGGACGGAGCCGCCCGGTCAAGGCGGGTGCGGCAGCACCCCCGCAAAGCGACTGGCCTTGAGGGGGCGGCTCGGTTCCGGCCCAATCATTCAAGCAAAAAGACTTTCACTGCAGATGCATTCCGGCCCGTTGCATTGCATCAAATGGTGTCTTCCTTCAGCGGCGGCACATCGGGCGCCTTGTCCAGCAAGCCTGTCAGCGCACCGCGCTTCGTCGTACCTGCACGCGCTTTCAGGAGTTCATTGGCCGTCTCCACGGCCCCGATCTTCTGCGCGACCGCAGAGATGATCCACTGATTGAGCGACACGCCGTCTTCCTGTGCCAGGCGTGTCGCCGTCTCCTTGAGCGACTGCGGCAGTTGCAGCGGGTATTTATATCGTTGGGTCTGCGTCATGTGTTCAGTCTCCTGACGATCTCTCCCGGTGTTATCACGGTCACGCCCAACCCAAGCGCCGGACGGAAATCCTTGACGTTATGCGTCACGATGGCCTCGGCCTGTCCGTTCAAGGCAGCTTCCAGCACCATTTCGTCCGCGACATCGGACAACATGGGCCGCGTCCGAAACGAAATATCGACGCCCTCGGCAATAGCGGCAAGCGCGCTCATCACCGAAGCGACATCCTCAAGGCTGTGGCCGGTCGCCTGCCGGGTTTCCGGTCGGCTCAGCATAGCCTCATATTCCAGAAACAGCGCCGTCGAGCAAAGCGGCGTCACCATACCCCGATCAGCGAAACGCAAAAGCAGGTTACTTGCGCCATTGCGGCTGCGGAACGCTGCCACGATAACGTTGGTATCCAGAACCAGTCTCATGGGAGATAATTTATAGACATCCCATAGGATGTCAATACTTTGGATGAGGGCTCCCGTCGTCCATCCTCGTCCTCTGCGCTGTCTTCGCTTCTGCCCCGATTGTCATTGGCGGCCCGATGCGCGCTTCCGGCAAAGCCAGCATGCGGGCGCGCTCGTCGGCCCGGTCCGCAGAAATGGGCTCAAGGCGGCAGTGGAAGTGCCCTCAAAGGTCGAACAGGCGACAGTCGACGCACCCACAAAACAACGGGCAAACAACGGGCAAACAACGGACAGGAGGCCAGTGATGAGGCCGACGGCCCGATGAAGCATTTAGCAGTTCCTTCGGTATCCAACGCGACCTCTTGCAACGGAACCGAGCCGCGGGGTGCCGACGGTTAGACCAAGTCCAGGAAAAATGCGCAGCGGTTTTGGTTCGGAATGGCGGGAGAACGACCGGTTAGAGCCCTATCCACTATTCGGCGAAAAGCGCGAATGCGCTAATCGGGAAAGCGATACTTGAAATGTTCGATCTCGGCGCCGAACAGCCGTTCGACGCGTTCCCGATCACCTGGTTTATAATAACTGCGAATATCCGGCCTCCTTGGGTTAGCCTTCGCTCTGGTCAAAAATCGTTCATCAAAAGGCAGCCCGATTTGGTCGCATACAGTGCGTAGATCCTCCGAGAGGCGCTCCTGCCGACCCACGAAATCGACAACGACTTCGTCGTTCTTGGTGTAGAGCTGCCACGACTTCCAATTGATACGCTCCTTCTCGGCTGCACCGGCTTCGATCAGGCAGAGCATTTGCGAGAAGCTCGGCCGGGTATCGGCCTTCCTGTAGTGCCAATTGTAAAGAGAAACAGCCCTCTCGAACGGGTTTCGCACGAAGCAGAACTTGAAATACTGTTTCCAGGTAGTGGGATCGAAGGCCTCGATTTCGCATGCGCTTGAATGATCCGCGAGCTTGCCTGCAAAACGCCGGCTGAGAGCGACACCGGCCAATGAATCGACACTGTGGTTGCGGATGAAGGTTTGGGCGATCTTAAGTGGAGAAAGGTGGCAGAACATGGCAATTAGCGCTAGGCGATTGGCTTTCGCTCCATTTGCGAGCGCATCCTTCCAGGACCCAAGCTGCAGATCCCATGGTCCAAATTCGCGAGCGAGATAGGCAGAAACCGTGCTGCCGGCGGTTTTCGGCACGTGGATGAAAATGAACTTGTGGCGATGGGATATAATCACTGCCTGGCCACTCCTTAGCCGGAAAAAGTCGAAACCGCCCGTCATCGAAAGCGAAGACAGCAGCAAACTGAAGCCGATGCCTCCCGTATTCGCATCCTATGCATGGCCCCGGCTACAGCAAGCCCCGACGATGGGGCCGTCCAACGTTCGGCGATCAAGGTAATTCCAAAGGAGGATGCGCAATGAGGTAGCAAGCTGACCAAAGAGATTATCGACGCAATGTCAGCGCCTCCTCACGATCGCCGGCGAGACATCGATAGCTAAGTGGCATCGGCTCCAACAGTCAATTCCAAAAAGCCACCTTGGATGTTGTGGAGGCGAGCGTAGACGCCGTCTGGACGACGCGCGAGTTCCTCGTGCGTCCCCTCCTCGACGACCAGCCCCTCCTTCATCACGACGATCTTGTCAGCATTAACGACGGTGGAAAGCCGGTGAGCGATCACAATGACGGTGCGGCCGCTCATCGCTTGATCGAGTGCCTTCTGAACAGCTGCTTCCGACTCCGTATCAAGAGCCGAGGTAGCCTCGTCCAGAAGCAGAATGGGCGCGTTGCGCACGAGCGCTCGGGCAATCGAAAGACGCTGGCGCTGGCCTCCGGATAGCGTCATACCTTGTTCGCCCACGGGTGTATCGTACCCCTGTGGCTGCGCGAGGATGAAATCATGCGCATAGGCAAGCCGGGCCGCTTCCTCTACTTCCGCGTCCGTCGCTTCGGGCCGGCCGTAGCGGATGTTATCGCGGATCGAGCCTTCGAAGAGGTAAGCCTGTTGTGAGACATAGGCGAGCCCGTTGCGCAGAGACTGCTTGGTAACAGCGGCTATGTCTTGCCCGTCGATCAGGATGACGCCCGATTGTGGATCGTAGAAGCGTGGAATGAGGCTGATGATCGTCGATTTTCCGGCTCCGGACGGGCCAACGAGCGCGGTCGTCTTGCCACCTTCCGCCAGGAAACTAACTCCCTTGAGGACCTCCTCGCCATTGCCATAGGAGAACCGCACGTCCCGAAACTCGACGGTGGCTTCACTGAAGGCGAGTTGAGTAGCCCCGGGTAGGTCACGTTGATGCGGAACCGTGTCCAGAATTTCGTAAAGCATGCGGGCGTTGACGGCAGCGCGCTCCAGCGACACCTGCAGGCGAGCGAGGCGCCGCACCGGGTCGTATGCCAAGAGAAGCGCCGTTACAAAAGCGAACAAGGCACCCGGGGCCACGTTGCTGTAGATGGTGCGGAAAGCCGCATAGGCAAGCACGCCCGAGATTGCCAGGCCTGCAAAGGTCTCCGTCAACGGCGCCGTCCGTTCACTCAAGCGCGCGATGCGGTTGGCGCGGTTCTCCGCGCCCTTGATGATCCCCTCGACCTTACGGCCCAACTCGTCCTCCATCGTGAAGGCTTTGACGATGGAAATGCCCTGAATGGTTTCCTGCATCGCGCCTAGGACGCGGCTGTTGGCCTCGACCGCTTCGCGCGTCGCCAGACGCAGCCGCCTGGAAATGTAACGAAGCCCGAGGAGCAACGGAGGGGCCCCAATGAAGGTGATGAGCGAGAGCAGCCAGTCCTTGCTGATCATGACGCCGACAAGGCCGACCAAGGTCAGGACATCGCGGGCGACCGAGGTGACCGTCATATTGAGCACGTCGCGGATGCCGGAGATGTTCTGGTTGATCTTGGCGGTGAGGTGCGTCGAGCGCTTTTCCTGGAAAAAGCCAATGCTCAACGCCATCAGATGCGTATAAAGCCGGCGCTTATAACGTGCGACAATATTGTTGCCGATTTTCGATAAGGCGACGGCTTGCCCATAAGTCGCCAGGCCTCTCAGCACAAAGGCAGCAAATATCGAGAAACAGACGAGTAGAACGACGTCGCCGCGCTTATTGGCGAAAGCTTCGTTGACCACCGTTTCACTGATCCAAGCGGTGAAGGCCGTCGTTGCGGCCACAACCATCAGGCACGCAATGGCAAAGGCATAGCCGCGGATATGGTCGCGGCCGTTTTCGGCAATGACGCGCCTTAGGACCCCAGCGATCGTTTCAGTATCGACCTCGCGCTCTTTTCGATCCTTAACGCTCAAATAGTCCCGTCCCTGCAATCACGCATGGCGTGCCCGTGTACTAGCGCCGTTCCCGGGTCTCTATAGTGCCTTGTGACCGTCTTGACCAGTCATGGGCGGCACCCTGTCATGGCAGAGCCCAACGGCTCAGCCTTTCAGCCGCCTCTCTTCTGCAACTTCACAGCCTTTCAGCGCGAATGCGGTCGGAAGCCACCCGCTCTACCATCAATCCATTTTCAATGTTTTCCGGGCGGGCGAGGCTTCGGCTCAATGTAAGCCGAGGCCCTTTCGCAATTTCTTGATGTCAGACTGAAATTTGTGCACTGATACAGGAGCCATTATCCTGAACCTGATCGAAAGCACGAAAATTGTTCGAGAGGATAAAGTCCGCCATACATTGGCGGTTCGCCAAAAAGCTGAGGAATTCAGATCCTGACAGAGCTGCAAGGCACTTGGTACTGGCAGCTACAGGACGCGGGGCAGACGTTTCCAGAGCCAGGCGCGCTGTGGGATTCCTCGTGGCAGACAAAAGGTACTCGGACGCTCGCACGATTTGCCGGGAACAGATATCGACAGGCGACCGATCCGGCTTTTGGCGGCATTACGAGAGCTTCGTTGACGAGCTCGCAAGCTCCTGCCGACACCAAGAAGTGTCTGGTTCGAAAATCAAGATCGCTCTGTTCAACGACACAGACTTCAGGGTCAATATCGGATGCCGGCTGACAAGCCAGGGGCTCAAGCAACAGATTCTAGATGCGTTCCCGGGCGCCGAGATCACATCCATCGGTTTCAATTTCTCAGCCTTCAGAAAGGAGTTCCCGAAGCCCGCATCCGCTGAAGGATATGGACTCTCGGACATTGAAACCCGCCTTTCTGCCGCATATGGCGAAGACGCTGTTGACCATATAGCGGCCGCCGATTTTGTAATCCTTCAGCCGGAGGGATCGTTGGACCACCGGACAACGGCAGAAGGGCTTGCAACTTTCTTCACTCCTATTCTTACCGCCAGGAAGCTGAGGAAGCCATTTGCTGTATTGAACGGAACGATACCTGTCTACGAAGGCGAACGGTCGGACTATCTCACAGGGCTCTTTCGCGAACTCGGCCATGTAGCCGCACGGGACGAAATCTCGGCGGAGCATTACGGGATCGAATTTCTGGTGGATGCCGCATTCCTCCGAATATCGCCAGCACCTGTGGCCGAACGCGACGGTTGCCTGATAACCACCGGCGCCAGAAACAATGCCGAAGAAGACGTTGAAATCCTCAAGGCTGCACTGAAGGTCTGCGAGGCGCTGAAGCTTCGCCCCGTCGTTCTTACGCACGCAGTTGAACGCTTCTTACCATATGAGGCCGAGATCATTGGCCGTGGCGGCATTTTTGCTGAGACGGCCAGTATAGAATATGCTGCCGAGACGATCTCAAAATGCCGCCTGCACATAGGCGGGCGATATCATATGGCGATCTTCAGTCTCCTCTGTAACGTTCCTTCTCTCCTCTTCGACGTTCAAACACACAAAAACCAGTGGCTGGGGCGCTACTCTCCTCTGATAACGCTTGTGCACCCGCACACGGACCTCGATGCCGCGGCAGCCGCGGTGCTGAGCAGTGGCGTATCGAAGGGACATCCGGGACCAACGGCCGCGGAGAAATACGTTCATTTCCTAAAACGCGCTATGGCTGAGCAGCCGTTATAGCCGGTCCCCGGCGCGACGAGCCGCTGCTGCGGCGGGCGGCCATTGACAGCGGCGCGCATTCCGAACTATCGCCATTGGCGGTAATGCGAGGCAGATAGCGGCCTACCCGTAATCGGCGAGATCGTGGTCGTCCGCCCCTCCACCGCCCAGTTCAGAATTGCATTTGCCTCGGCATGCATCTTTGCTCTGATCTCGGCCCGTTCCACTTCACTGGAGACGAATTGCAGCGGTATACGTTCAAGTGCGCTGAGAACGTCCTGCTTGAGGTCGGCATCGGGATCGTCCCTGAGCCTTTTGGTTGCAAGGACTTTCACCAGAAACTCAAGGGTCGCGACTCGCAAGCCGTCATCTTCGAAATGCAAAATTCTGCCCCCCGGTGATCGCACCTTGACCGGAGATTAACAGGGGCGATTGTCAGTGGCAATTCGGATTTACAGTATACGAAGTATAGGACCGAACGCGGCGCAATATTCAAAGTTTATTGGATGACGGAGAACTGTCTCACGTCGGACGTGTGCCGGTCGCGCCGACTCAGCGATTCGAAACCTGGACGCTCTCCCGCATTCTGCTCAACACCGGACCAAAGACTGCCGAGAGACTTTCCGCACCTTTCGCCGACAGGTGATCTCCGTCCTTATAGAGAACGGTGCCCTCACGCATGGCATGACACCTGGAGGCGTCGCAGATTGCGCGCATCGGATCGACGACCAAAGCTCCGCTCGATCTGGCCGCATCCGCCAACACCCGCCGGGCCAAGGCTTGCCGCCGGTTGGTATATTCAAGAGAAGGAGCGATATCGAGCGAGCGACCGGACGCAGCCGCTCGTGCGAGGGCCTCCGGGACATCGAAACCCATCTCCGGCACATCCATCACCAAAATCGCCTTCGATCCGTGCCGAGCGAGCCTGGTCAAAGTCGCATCAAGTCCCTTCCTCACCGGAACAGACCAATCGGTCCGGGAGGGTACGACGCGAGGGTCAAAGAAAATCCCCTGCCCCGGAAGCTCTTCTCGGTGGACGTACTTGGGCCAATAGCCCACCATGAAAATGAAGGCGAACTTTCTCTTCTCGATCAGCGACATCACTGCGGAATTGTGATCGATGCACCTCTTGACCGCCCCCGGGGGACCGAAATCCGTGTCTGGCAAGGGCGGGCACGATCCGCGCCCGACGAACATGCCCGAGATACCCATTTGGCGAGCGGCAATGTCAATCGCAGGAGCGATCGCAGCGGCATGAGAATCGCCCCAAACGAGGAACCGCGGCTCGCCTGCAGTCTCGAGCCCGACCCGACAGATATCCCCTCTCCTTATCTGAACCGGTGTCAGACCTTCCCCATTTGAATCGGTGAAACACCGTTTGGAGGAGAACGGGCTCTCATCGTAGGTGGCCTGGTAAAGCGTTCGGGCCTTTTCGGGCAATCTTTGGGGAATGCCTTCCAGACCATTGACGATGAAGCCGAAGGCGACTGCCGAAGAAATAGCAGCGCTACTCACGCCGACGATCGCGATGCGCGAGGATGCCAGTACGCCATACCGCGCGGGCTGCTCGATGAACCTCCATGAAATGTATGCCAGCGCGAAGGACATCGCCACGGCGGTCAGCGCCCATCCGGTTGTCAGTTCATGGCCAAGGCCGTAGCGCAAAAACACGATTACGGGCCAATGCCAGAGGTAGAGGGAGTATGAGATGCGTCCGATGAAGACCGAGACGGGATTACCCAGTACGCGGCCTATCGCTCCGCCTCGACAGTGTGCGTAGATCACCAGTGCCGTACCGAGGCAGGGCACTGCGGCATAAATACCGGGAAAGGGCGTATCGGGAGAATAGCCGAAAACGGCCAGGAGAACTGCCAGCAGTCCAAGTGCCGCCAATGCCAGGGAGGCGCGGGGCCGAAAAGTCGGGGCAGGAGCAACGGCGACAAGGACTCCGATCAGCAGCTCCCAAACGCGAAAATGCAGCAAGTAGAATGCTTTTTCCGGTGCGTGCACGATCCCCCAAGTGCTTGCCCCGAAGGACAAGAGCGCCACCGTCAAAACGATTGCGGGAATGTGCTTACGTGCGAATTTGAAAGCAAGGAAAACCGCGATGGGAAAAATCAGGTAAAACTGCTCTTCCACAGACAGGGACCAGGTATGAAGCAATGGCTTCATTTCTGACGAGAGATCGAAATAGCCGCTCTCGCTGCGGAACAGGATGTTCGAAGTGAATACGGCAGCAGCTTGTACGCTATCGCCAAAATACCGAAACTCCTGCGGCATCAGCAAAAACCATGCCGCAACGGCCGAAACGGCAATCATCGAGAACAATGCCGGGAAAATGCGTCTCATCCTCCGAACGTAGAACGCCCAAAAGCTGAAGCTGCCACGCTCGAGGTCGGTGAGGATGATCCTGGCCATGAAATAGCCGGACAATACAAAAAAGACGTCGACCCCGACGAATCCGCCGGAGAACGAATTAAAGCCTGCGTGAAAGAGGAGCACAGGCAGGATCGCCACAGCTCGCAAACCGTCCAGGTCCGGGCGATAGTCGAAGTCTCGGTGGATTACTGCCAAGCGCGTTCCCATTTTCGTGACGGACTGCCAAAGCCAATGCGGCGTTTCAAGTCCACGTTAGATCGTACGGTTTGCTCCAGGGGACGTCGGCTCGTCAACCTTCTCCGGGCGGCACCATTTGTCTAGGCAACGCCGGCACGCAGAAGATCGTGGACGTGCAAGATACCCGACGGCCGGCCAAAATCATCGACCAGAAACAGCACCGTGATCTTTTGCGATTGCATCATTTCCATTGCCGCACTTGCCAGCATTCCAGTCGTAATCACGCGAGGCATATGCGACATCACGGTCTCGACCGTGAGGAGCAAAAGATCTTGTGACATATGGCGCCGCAAATCGCCGTCGGTAATGACACCGATAAGCTCACCGTCGCTACCAACGACGCCGACGACCCCGAAACCCTTCGAGGACATCTGGATGACCGCTTCGCTCATTGGGCTACCGATCGGCAAAAGTGGCACAGCCTCGCCCGAATGAGCCAGCTCATGGGCAAGCAGCAACTGCGAGCCGAGCTTGCCGCCCGGATGAAAGGTCTTGAAGTCCTCGGCCGAAAACCCCCTGCGCTCGAGCAAGGCTATTGCGAGAGCATCCCCCACCGCCAACTGCAGCATTGCAGACGTGGTCGGGGCCAGACCATGAGGGCATGCCTCCGGCACTTTCGGCAGGACGAGCGGGATCGTGGAGTTGCGAGCGATTGTGCTGCCGGCATTCGACGTGACGGAAATGACCGGAACGTTGAAGCGCTTGGCGTAAGTGAGGACGTTCCCGAGTTCGACGGTCTCACCGGACCATGAAAGCAGGATAAGCAGATCCTGCGCGGTGATCATGCCAAGATCGCCGTGACTTGCTTCCGTCGGATGCACGAAATAGGCGGATGTTCCGGTAGAAGCAAGCGTCGCGGCGATCTTGCGTCCGATATGCCCGCTCTTGCCAACACCCGCGACAACGACCCGCCCCCGCTGGGAGGCGACGAGTTCGACGGCGTCGACAAAACTACGGCGCAAGGCCGCATCATCCTTGAGACAGGCCGCCAGGGCATTGATCCCGTCGGCGGCAGTGGCGATCGTACGACTGATCGACGCCAGTATTGGGTCACTTACAATCACGTTCATTTCTTGACTGCCCGTAATTATCGACGACCGGTGCTAAAGGCGTCGCTTACCGTTGAAGTCTTCGAAATCAAATCAAGATGGCTAAATTGTGCGATGCATGGGTATTTCCACGCTTTCTGAGAGGCTGACTCAAAAAGACCTCAGCAATATCTGTATTTTGCAAGCCGCCGCGTGAGCATGCGGATGTGGGCGATTGTGATCCAGGCCTCGGCGGAGGCGATCGTTTTCTCCCAATCCTTGGCCAGTCTACGGCAACGACCGAGCCAGGCGAAGGTCCGTTCCACCACCCAGCGGCGCGGCAGGACGGTGAAGCCCTCGGCCTTGTCGGAACGCTTGACGATTTCCATCGTCCACTGGCCGAACTTCGCCAATCTCCCCTTCAGCTTGTCGCCCGCATAGCCGCCATCGGCGAAGACATGCCGGAGCCAGGGCCAGCGGTGGCGGATCGATTTCAGGAGGTCGGATGCCCCGTCACGATCCTGAATGTCCGCGCCATGCACCGTCAGGCCGACCATCAGCCCCAGCGTGTCGACAATGATGTGGCGCTTGCGCCCCTTGATCTTCTTGCCGGCGTCATAGCCCGAAATCCCGCCGCTTTCCGTGGTTTTCACGCTCTGGCTGTCGATCACGCCAGCGGACGGCGAGGCTTGCCGACCTTCCAGCTCGCGCGTCTCCATCACAAGACGATGGTTGATCCGGGCCCATAAACCCGTTGCCCGCCATTCGTAGAAATAGGCCTGAACTGTCGTAAACGGTGGAAAGTCCTTTGGCAGCATTCGCCACTGACAACCCGTCGAAGCAATGTAAAGCAGCGCATTCACGACCTCGCGAAGATCGGTACTACGTGGCCTGCCCAAACGCCTTGGCCCAGGTAGGCAAGGCGAGATCAATCCCCATTCCAGGTCCGTCAGATCGCTTGCATAGCGGCTCGCGCGTCGGGCATATTGCCGACGGGTGAAATCAGTCCAACCCATTGTGGTCTCCGTTCGTCATAAGCAAACAAACAGAATCACAAATGACTGATTTCACTCAACTCTTTTTCGGTCAGGCTCTGAAGCGGGGCGACGGAGTATTGAAAGAATTGCAATACCGGCTCACCCCCTTCTAGGCGAAGAACCGGGCCGCGAATGGACACGTAGGCTGGCTTGTGCGAGACATAAGATGTCAGTCCCTTAAGTGAATCTCGCCTACCTACCTGGTCAATGGAATTCGCGATGACGATTGAACCTGAAGCGCTTGAAAAATTGCGAGAAAAGCACCGCCGCTGGCTCTCGCGACTCGGCATTATCGATAAGCCGTGGCTGATTCTCGGTTCGGCGCCCTCCCCCACGATTCCGCCGGACCTGGTTGGATATTGCGCACGCGTCGACGTCAATAACGCTGGTAAGACGGCCAATGCACTGGGTCTCCCACCCGCCGATTTGACATTTCGAAAGCGGAAGAAGTCGTGGGAAGAGCATCCCTATGTAAGGACGAGGGGGCTTCTATGGCTTCATACAAAGTCTATCTGGGTGATGTACCTGAAACTTCTGGCAATGCCGCACGTTCGCTACAAGAGCCTGATGCGCGCCACCAAAGCTGAGCGCGAGGCGATCGTCGAGGCCGTGAGCGGCGGACTTCCCCCGGATATTGGCGAAGTCGGCAAGGTGACGAACGGAGTTGCCGCCCTGTGCTACGCTCTTTTCATGGGAGTGCCGTCCGTGACACTGGCGGGGTTCTCTGTCACCAAGATGGGTCATTCCTACGACGACAAGGGGAGAATTCGGAGGCAGATTGCCGAAGACACCTTCGTTCTGACGCAGTTGAGAGATCGAGGAAACGTCTTCACGACCGAGTTGGAACTCTCCGAGCATATCGGCCTGCCTTTCATTCGCGATAAAAGCGACCTCGCCGTCAAGCCGGGCACCCCGATCCGCCCGGATCGGCGTCAGCGGACGTCTGCCCAAACATAGGCAAACGTGTATACGTCGCCCGGGCGTCCGGCGTTGTAGGGAACCGAGGCGATCGTCGGCTTCGAGCCGGCAATTGTTGCGGGCATGAGCTGCAGTAGAGCCGAAATGCGAGGCGGGATCTCTTCTCGCCCCCTGCCTTCGGCCGACCAAGCCGCCAAAATTCGGCCTGCCGGAAGACGTCTTTCCGCCTCCTGAGAAAGTCCCGCCAGGATGACCGGGGTGTCGGGAAACTGAACCCTGAGGTTACCCGCCACGATCCTGTCGTCGACCACGATGGCGACCGGCGGCGGGCCGGGCTCAGCGCGCACAACCTGGGCGAACCCGTTAAAGGGCGTATGTGCGAAGGAATAGTCGCCGATCATCGGACCGATGAAAACCCTTGCCCAAAGCATCACGATTACGCCGACGGATAGCACGCCCGCGATCGAAAGAAGTGCAGGCAGACGACGGGCAGGGTCCAGACCGGCGGCATCGATTTTCAGCGTCAGATAAAGTGGGAGAAGCGCAGTGAAAAGCGCCAACCACTTCGCACGGATGTGGGTCGCATCCATTGCAACGACGATAATCGCTATGATGAGGAAGCAGGCGAGAATCATCCTGCCGACGACCCTCGTCCACAGGCTCTCGGCGCGAAGGATCTTCCCGAGATCCGCGTAGAAGACCAATCCGAAGACGGCAAGGGTCAGCGCGACGCCCTTGAGGCTTGCAACTGCGAGCGAAACAAGTCCTTGGATCGCGTGCGGCAGCAGCGCGCTGTCCGCCCCCTCCTTCATTTCAGCGACAGTGACACTAGTCGCATGTCCAAGATTATTGACAACCCAACAGGCATGGGGTGCCACGATCACCGCGCACACCGCAACTGAAGCGAGCACGCGCCAGTCGAACAGATATTTGCGCAGCTTTGCCTCTGGCAGGATGGCGAGCAATGCCGCCGCGGGGAGGATAACGAAATTGTATTTCGAAAGCGCCCCGAGCCCCACGGCAACGCCGACAAGCAGGTAATGGCCAAGGTTCGGGGGGTTCTTTAAGGCGCGGAAAAAGCCGTAGAGAAAAAGCGACACCGCAAAAAGCGCGGCGACGGTGTGCGACAAGTCGCGCTGTGACAGAAGGAAAACCGGTGGCAGTGTCAGGACGCCCAGCACCGCGACCGCCGGAGCGAGCCGACTGTTGGAGAGGACACCGGCCGTGAGCCCATAGAATAGAAGGAAGAGGAACAGAAAACCGTTCTTTACGATGGTCAGCGACGCGACGGAGATACCAAATAGGGCCACCACTCCATATTGAAGCCAGTTGTAGAAGGGTGGCTGCGCTCCGTATCCGAGCAGCAGATATTGTGAGAGCAGAGCTTGCTCGGACTCGTCGATCTCGAGCGAGTCCGGGCGCAGGATTTTCAAGATGATGCTGAGCAGGCAATAACCGGCAATCAGAACATATAAGAAATCCGGTCTTCGAACCAGGAGGCTGCGCATTCCTCTCCCCATCGTCCCTGCCTGTACTGGTGGCAATATCGCGGACCAGGGACAAGCTACTAGGCGAAGTTCGAGGGAATTGCCAGAGGCCCAATCGAGGACCGCGAACAACCAAACACATCGTTTCGCTTCATCATGACGAGACGGTGCGGCCGGAAAGCGGTCGCTGCCGGCGAGAGAACGTTATCCGTTACACGAGGCTTCACGGCGCCGCCTTTTTTGGCTACACCTGAAAGCTGCTTATACGCAAATAAGTGAGTTTGAGTCGTTTCGCGGCTGCCAAGCACGCTTGAAGCCTACCTGTTATCGGAGGTTTAATGACGGAAAGTGCTCATATTTACATCGGCTTCGACAGCAAGGAAGTCGTCGCCTATCATGTTCTTTGCCAAAGTATTTTGGAAAAGAGCTCCATCCCGGTCACGTTCACACCGATATCCTTGAACAACGTCGACAGGATTTTTACGCGCGAGCGGAATCCTCTCCAATCTACAGAGTTTTCCTTTTCCAGATTCCTCGTGCCTTATCTAAGCCGCTATGAGGGTTGGTCTCTTTTCGCTGATTGCGACATGCTAATGCGGACTGATATCGCCCAGTTGTGGGAACTGAGAGACGATCGCTACGCAGCGATGTGCGTAAAGCACGACTACGTTCCGAAAGTCGAAACGAAGTTCCTGGGCCAGGTCCAAACGAAGTACGAAAAGAAGAACTGGTCGAGCGTGATCCTGTTCAACAATGCCAAGTGCCGAAAGCTCGATTTGGATTACGTCAATACTGCTACCGGGCTGGAGCTGCATCAGTTCAAGTGGCTGGATTCCGACGACCTGATCGGCGAACTGCCCGCGAGCTGGAACTGGCTCGTAAACGAGTATGAATATTCGCCGGATGCAAAGCTTGTCCATTTCACCGATGGCGGGCCTTACTTCGATGAGTACAAGAACGATGACTACGCCGAGGAATGGTTCGCTGCACGTGATCGTGTTCTTCATGTAACGCAGCGCTCGGCTTAATCGCTCGACACCCAATAAGCCATTTTCATCGGGGGCGGTTGCCCGTCACTTCGCCTCGTCCTTGCCGATGCGCCGGCGATGCACTTTCGTCAGAGAACCACTTGGCGATGGAGCATCACTGGCGTTGGAGCATTACCGGGCGAAAGTTGAGTCGTAGCCGAACCCCATTCCGACAAGGGCCGAGACCGGCGAGTGGTTTACGACCTCGATGCCGCTTTCGGCGGCTATGCTGCGTGCCATGACCAAATGGTCGACGATCCGCTTTTGGGCCGCGACGATTCCCGAATAGGCCTTGTCGGTTGTTTCGTAGTACCTCGGTTCATCGGCATTGCTGAGATCTATCCCCACAAAACCGATTGAGCGGGGCCTCCAGGCGACGGCAAACTGTGCGGCTGAAACCGCGACCGAGCCTGCCTGGAAAATGCCGGCCAAGGGGTCTTCGGAAAAGCCGACGTCGCCGTCCTCGCTCAGCCGCACATACGGCAGCTTGCGCAATTCCTCGGTGTCCCGACGTGCTACCCCGTACGGCTTTCGCACGTTATCGATCAATACGACCGGCCTGTCCCGCAGCCATGTGCCATCCAGCTCGCAGATCGCCCTTATGACGCTCACGGACAGCAGACAGACGCATCCGGCAGGAATCCGCTTCACGAGATCGAAGTGTCTCCATACGAACCGTTCGTCTTCGATTGCTATCGCCAGAGGCTTTGCTATCACGCTGGGGAAAAGGTGCAACGCGCCGTTCAAGAGCAGGCACGAAGACCCGTCTGCGCGGGTCAGATCGCATCGGGCGACCGAGGGGCCGGAGCCGACGATAAGCACGTTGGTCGGCCTTTCTTCCAAGGCGCGCGAGGGGCTCGTGAGACGTCCTACCAACTCGCCGCGATACTGGATCGTGCCCTCTCGATCAGCGC
The DNA here is from genome assembly GCF_042436655.1 of Sinorhizobium sp. P24N7. Taxonomy (NCBI): domain Bacteria; kingdom Pseudomonadati; phylum Pseudomonadota; class Alphaproteobacteria; order Hyphomicrobiales; family Rhizobiaceae; genus Sinorhizobium; species Sinorhizobium sp. P24N7. Next base: position 87,717 of record NZ_JBHMIW010000010.1, read on the forward strand.
TTGCAAGTTCGAGCTTGAGTCCGGGAAACCAGTCCTGAACATGCGCCCTGGAACGACCCAGGAGAAGCCGAACGGCGATCTTGATGCAGGAACGTGAAAAGGGACGATTTGAAATCATTGATTTCTCTAACGCAGGCGTTGAGCGAGCAAAACGACGACATAAGGACAAATATGCACAGTACTAGCGGCTTGAACCGCTCCACAACGGAATGCCTAATTCTTCCGAAACCGGCGGATCCGCCGTGAAGATCGGGCGGCCCTCGCTAATGAGCTTCGAAACAAGGACTTTATCCATTTGAACATGAAGACGCGTCAAACCCGTTGAATTGTAGACGTGACCGCTTGAGTTCGGATTTATTCCCGTGATGATGACGGCGGGTGCTCCGTTGTAGAGGGCAAAAAGGACCGCGTTCATACCGTTTGAGCATTTTGAATCGGCGTCCATCTCGAGGGAGCGCAAGTCAGCCACACGATCCAGCAAGGCCATCCGCTCGTATCGATCAATGATTTCCAGCCGATCGTATTTGTAATCGAACGCTCGCAAACCTTCCTCCAGGCGCGCGCGATCGTCCTTGCGCCACAGAAATACGTAGAGCGTCCCTGTACGCTGCCCTTTCAGGACGCGCCTCACCTCGATCGCGTTGGGGGTGGTTCCTTCGACCTGGTTGAACATCATCATCGTGATGTCAGGCGCATCGACGCCCCACTTGGCGATGACCGATTGCGAGCCGTTCACGGTAATGATCCTGAAACTGTCGTCCAATCCCGCCGGCCTGTGGGAGACGGGCGCGGATCCGACAACCACGACGGGGCTGTCGAACCGAAACGGGGCAGCCGGCGGATCCGGGCGCAGTATACGGTACTTCAGATTTCGGTATATGCGCTTGCGCGCATCGGAGATCCACGACCCCATACATCCTCGCCAGAAATCGATATTAGAACTTTCGATGCTGCTATGCTTTGGTTTTCTTCAGAAACTTCGGCTTCAGCCGACGCAGGAATTCGTCAATGGATCGAAATGCGTTTGTCAGGGAAATCAATTTGTCCACTTGCGCATCGGTCTGGCTCAGACGCAGCGACAGGACTTCTGCGATCGTCGCGGAGATTTCGGCTGCGGGCAGCTCCGGGAAGCGGGAGGCAAGCGTCATGTAACTGTTGGCCGGCCTGGAGCCATGCATGGTCAGCTTGCCGACACGCGCGAAGAGGCGCAGGAAGACCTGCTCGAAAGTCCAGTCGTGGACGTTCACAACCCGCCACTTGTCGCTTCGCTTCGCCGAGAACCCTGCAAGAACGATTTCAGCCGGAAGCGACTGGTTCACGAGCCACAGGGCCATGGCGAAGCCGCTCGTGGCGACCTTGTCCTTCGGGTAAAAGTCTGCGCAGAAGCCGACCAGATCCAGGTGGCCGGTGGGCGTGCCCAGGTAATCCGCGCTTGTGTTCAGCCTCTCGATCTCCGCCAGCCGGATGTTCATGATGCCCAGGAACTTCTGGGACGCGAGCAGCTTGACGACGTCGGCGACCTCGTTTCGATATACGATGTTGGCGCCTCGTGGCTGAGCGCGCGATATCAGGAGGGAGTTGCCGGAAAATTGTTCATCGAGGATTTTGTAAACCTTGTTGAAGAACACGAAGAGGGCCGTCCCAGGGTATTCCTCCTGGAGTTCCTTCACGCTTACCTCGTCACTGTTGGCAACGAGGACAACGTGTGAAAACCTGGAAAACAGGGCCCGCCATTGCTCAGGCGTCGCCAAATTCTCCGTCGCTCCCGAAGCGGGAAAGTCCATGCCTGCTCGTCCCAACCCTGGCGTGCTTTGAGCCCGCGACCTCTCGATGTTGCCAAGCCTGATTCCAAGTTCGGCTCCCACCCTCTATAAAGGCGATGTATTCGAAGTAGAAGCCACCGGCTCGATGTTTTTAAAACCAAGGGATGTAAATGTTCAAAATAAAGGCTGAGCGACATCTTACGAGAGAACTTGCGATCACTCCTCCGCCGGGCGACGGCGGCCGGCAAGGGATCGCGATCGTCGCCTGCGTGAAGAACGAAGCCAGCTACATCGAGGAATGGGTGCGTTTTCACCGAGGCGTCGGCGTTCGCCATTTCTGCCTCTACGATGACGGCTCGACCGATGGGACGTTCGATATCCTGCAACGGGTGTTGGCCCGCGAGGAACTGACCGTCGTGCCCTGGAAGATGCGTATGCGGGACGAAAGAAGCGGTGAGTTCCTGAACGGGCAGACGATCGCTTTCGCCCATGCGATCCTGAATTTTGGCAGCCGCTTCGAGCGTATGGCGTTCATCGACGTCGATGAGTTTCTCCTGCCGAAAAACGGGCGAACACTGGAGGAAGCCTTGCGAGGAGCAGGTGACTTTCCCAACATCTCGTTGCCTTGGCACATGTTCGGCCATAGCGGTCATGTTTCGCGACCGGCAGGGCCTGTATGCCTCAACTATAAAATGCGCGTCTCCGACCCCATGCGACAGAGCCTCGACGCAAGCAACTTCAAATGCATCGTCGATCCGGTCGAGGTCACGAAAGTGGGCGTGCATCACTTCGAAACAAGGTCCCACGGCGACAGCACGGCGAATGATTCGGGGAAAGTGGCATCGCGACGAGGGCGGAAGGCTGCCGATTTTTACTCCGCCGAGTTCATTCAGCTCAATCACTATTATGCGAAATCGATGGAGGAGCTGAAGGAAAAGACGGAAAGAGGCTGGTCCTTCGACGGATCTGCAGAGAAATACCGGAACAAGGTCTCGGCCACGATCAAGTATATCGAAGCGAACGTTGTCGAAGACCGCAGCATGCTCGAATTCGTCGAAGAGAACGGGATCGATCTTGGCCGGTGATTTGAAGCCGCGCGAGGCGCGGGCGAAAGAAAACAAGCGTCACATCGGAGCTCAGCTTTGCAAGACAACGACGATAGAATGGTGAAAACGCCCAGCACGAACTGTGTGTGGGCTGTGGCGGAAAGCAAGGCGGGAACGCTTACGCAGTGCCTCGGCGTTGGAAAGGAGTTTTATCAGGAACCGGTGGTAAAGCTGATCAGTCGGACTCGCGGCCTGAGAAAACTATTCGAACCCAGACTGTTTCGTAAAAGGGAACCGCGTCCCGAGCTCGTGATCTCCTGCGGTTTCCGCGCTGAACCGGCGGTCCTCGACATCAAAGCGGCCTATGGCGGCAAGCCTCTCACCGTCCATCTCCAACGCCCGCGCATAGAAGGATATGATCTCGTTTTCGTCTCTCGTCACGATTGGGTCGAGGAACTGGACCGGCGACCGAACTTTCATCCGATGGTCGGAGTACCGCATCAGATTACCTGGGCACGGCTCGCGCCTCTTAGGGATGCTGCGCGCAGACGGTTGTCGCCAGACGGGCGCCCAATAGTTGCCGTCTTCGTAGGCGGCTCAAACGGCGCGTACGTTTACGACGACAGAACCCACCAAAACATAAAGGGCGCTATCGAACAATTGGAGAAACAGGGCTGGCGCATCGTTGTGTCGGTCTCACGTAGATCTGAAGACCACACGCAGCAGACCCTGTCGACACTCAACAGCGAAAGCATCGCTGTTTGGGACAGGCGAAGCGAGAACCCCTACCTCGACTATATGGCGGCCGCCGACGCGTTCGTCATCGCAAAGGACTCGATCACGATGCCTTGCGAGGCCCTGGCGACCGGCAAGCCGGTCTTTACACTCGACTTGACCCACGTCGCGGGTCCGCGGCTGGACAAGTTCGAGCGCTATCACCGGGACCTGCATGAAACTCTGCAGCTGACCCGGCCGTTCGAGGGAAAGATCGAACCCTACAGCTACGAACCCCTCGATGAAACGCGCCGCATCGCCTCGGTAATTCGTTCCCAGCTCAACCGCCCGTGAGTTCCTAAGTGAGGACGCACTTATTCGCGCCAGTGCTCCGCCACCCAAGGTGTCGGATGGATATAGTGGCGCAAGTACTGTAGCGGTCCTTTGTTCTTCCTTTGCTTCGCATCGAGGACTCCCGCTATGTGTTTGAACGCCGTCTTGCGGGGACCCTTTGTTCCGTATCGGCCTTCTATCGCGTGCTGCGGGTGCAGACCGCGCGGAAAAATCACGACACGTGCATCATGTGGCAGGCGTGGCGCAAAGAAATAATTGAGCGGAAATGGCCAGCGGCAGTCCTGGCGAAAATGGAGAACCCATTTTCGTGGAAAAAACGTTATCCCACCAGGCGCGTTGCGGCTTACGAAGCGCTGCTCGTACCGGTACTCGTCGGCCACGCCCTGGGGGTCGGATCGGAACTTGTCCTGCAGCGGCGCGAGTTTCCCAACGGGAAAGCGGAAGAGGGAAGTTTGCCCGAGACGCTCAAAGGGTGTGGTTTGGTTTCTCGACAGTATTATGTCATCCGCCTCCCCTATTTCGAAGAAACCATCCAGCGACGACACGATCACGAGATCCAGATCGAGAAAAAGCACCGGGCCCTTCAGACTTCCCAAGGTCGGTCCCCAGAGCCGCGCCTTGGGCCATATGCCTCTCGTGTTCGTCGGCATGCTCTCCACGTCGAGTGGAGGCAAGTCTTCGCAAAGTATCGCGGGGTTCAGACCTGCGCGGTTATCGGTAAAACAGGTGAAGGTAAATGGCGGCGTGATGTTGCGAGCAACCATCGCGTACAGCCTGTTAATAAAGGGAGCCCCATATTTTGTGCCCCAATTGATGCAGATGACTTGCTTGACGCCGCCACTTGCTGCCAAAACGCTTGTAATCATTTGCTCCGTTCCCAGTTGCTGCACATGTCCTGCAGCCGTCGATCCTCAATCCGCTCGCAGGCGTGCCGAACTGGGCACAAAGAGTGAATAAGCGCGACCATCGTGACCCTATTACTTGCAAGCCGCGCCTTCGCCAAGGCGCTGGCAGCTCGAAATTGGCCAATACATCCACGCAGAAGTGACGAGCAGCTGCCGCGCCTGGTTCAATGTTTACAAGTGATTTCTCGCCGTCAACGCACGCGTTGCACAAATGATACTGCCCAGTTTGTGGCTGGAAATCGACGCTGGAGTGTCCAATCTCAGCTCCGTCGAGTTCACCGGAAAGCCGCCTTGACGCTTTGGAGCAGCGGCTCGCGACCGGCTGTGGACCTGTTAAACGGCCGCTTTGGGGCACAGCGTTACCTGCAATCGGCCGCATTGCATCGAATCTCCACATTCACTCAAGTCAGATCAAAGGAGACTTTCGATGCATCACGTCACTGTAGAAGACATGACCTGCGGACATTGCGCCGCCACGGTCGAGAAGGCCGTCAAAGCCGCCGACCCGCAGGCCAAAGTGGCCGTCAATATCGAGGCGAAAACCGCCTCGATTGAATCGGTGATCGGATCCGACTCATCGCTGCGATTGAAGATGCTGGTTACCGGGCGTCCTTCAAGAAGTCCTGCTGCAGCCACGTCGATTGATATCCAAGGCAACCGGAACATTCGAAACGCAGCTGTGACGGAATTCAAAGCACGCCCCGTCCCGCGTGAACTGCCTCGGCTGGGCGAGAGCGAAAGGTCGCGGGCCTGGTGGAGATCGCTACGACATGCCGAAAGGTTGGCAACCTCCGACGTTCGCCATCTCTCCGGTCGAGAAAATTCCCGGCAGAGTACCCAGAGATATTTGCATGGAATGACGAGGGCTTGGAAGAAAAAGGCTCCACAACGGGAGCCTTGTCATGTGATTGAATTTTCGATTTGATCGATACCGGCAACACAGGGGCAGCTCGATGACTTACCTCGAAGAAGAGTCAGAACGCGGAATTCAGCTCTTTATGGCTGAATACGCGGTCAACCGGGAAGACGCCCTTCGTCTCATCGTTCGAGACTGGTTAGGCAGTCACGGTTATCTCGCCTTAACCGAAGACGAATCAGAACTCGGCAGAGACACCGCAATCGACGAGACGGGGACGCTTGGCGGGGCCTAGAGCAGCGAGGCGCCTTTTCCCCGCCACTCCTGTATGTTGTGGAAGCACCTTGTCTGTCCCATCCGGAGGTCTATTTCGTGTCGGCGGAAACGCGCGTCGCCGCCATTTGGCAACTGACCGGAGAAAAGGCAGATGAACCTTTCCGTGCGCCTTGCACTTCTCGGCCTCGCCTGGGCGATGGTCGGGCTCGGCATTGCCGGAATCTTTCTCCCGCTGCTGCCGACGACGCCTTTCCTCCTCCTGGCGGTGTGGTTGTTTTCGCGTTCCTCGCCGCGCCTCGCGAAATGGCTGATGGACCACCCGTTGTTCGGGCCGCCATTACGTGACTGGCAGGAAGAAGGAGCAATATCACGTCGCGCCAAGATATCTGCAATTTTGCTGATGAGTTTGGCACTCATTTATTTGTGGGTTGCGTTCGAACCACCGGCAATCGCTTTGATCGTGGTTGCGGGGATCATGTTTACCTGCGGTGCCTTCATCGTGTCCCGCCCAGAACCGCCAAACAAGCGATGAGATGAGCAGCAAGTCCGCCGCGCTACTTCTTTCGACACGTCCTCTTGTCAGCGATGCGGAGTAGGGATGCGTGCCGGCCAGCAGTGGTGAATGAGATCGCTCCTAACGGATAAGTGCGGCATCGCTCTTGAGCTCCAGGAGAGAAGACCATTTTGTGGACGCCCTGGTACACAATGCTTGCGGCATGTCCAGAAGGTCACTTCGGGAATTATTCTGTGACTCCGTCACTCGGATTTGCATTTGGGCGTTCTGAGGTCGAGACCAAACACCGCCTCGTCCTCTTTCGCGGCCGTTGCCACCAACCGTTCCGTCCGGCAGCGTACCGAGGCTCGCGTTTCTCCAGATGGGGTGTATACTGTCTCCATCATCGGCCATTTCAACGGGCACCGATGGCTGGGAGATCATTGCGCTTTCGCCCCGATGGTGGAGAATGCGCCATGCACGCCGATATAACTTTCCACGTCAATCCAATCAGTCCTTATGACCTCAACGTGATCGATTCTGTCTTTCGGGCTGAGTTACACAAACGAAAGCTGTCCCGCTGCAGCGAAGAAGCAGAACAACTCGCTGCGAGGCTGATCAGTCTCTATCAGGCAGGTCGACGGGATGCTCATGAACTCTCGGCCGCTGTGGCAGACGGCAAGACGACCGGCATCTCTGTTGATAGGTTTTCACAGCAGGAAAAGTCAGGCTCACTCGGCTGAGGGGTCGAATTTATCCACCCCGTCTTTCCGCTTTCGGATGCCTTTGGAAGATGCGTGAGGGAGCTTTCCCTCGTCTGTCCATGCGCGGTACTCAACTTCGGAGGCGAGAACCGGCTCGACTACGACCGCGGCTTTCCTCTTCAGCGCGACGGCCGGCGCTTTCATCGCTCTGCCCTCCAGCAGCCTGCGCAGCTCTCACGAAAGCTCATTTGAGCAGCCGGCACCGCTGCCGCTGACAGACCGGCTCGCCATCCTTGCGCGCCGCCGGCAGCTGCCGGCCGAGATGAGCGGGCACGGTCGACGCCTCAAAGCCAACCACCACGAAGCTGTCGCGCCGCTTCCAGGTGATTTTCTGCCACCACTCGCCCCGGTCGGAGCGGTAGGCCTTCTCCCGATGCCGATAATGCCTTCAAGGCCCTGCGCGCAGGGCGGAGGACCGCCCCATCCGCATCGACCTCCTCAGACAGACGGATCGCACCCTCGCGGCCGGCGACGAGCGGCTCCAGCAACCGGCGACGCTCGCGCAGCGGTAGTCGGCGCAAATCGTGGTCGTCGAGATAGAGAAGATCGAAGGAAAGAAAAACGATCGGGCCGGCCTTGATCGCGGACGGGAGGCGACCGCCCCCTGCAACATGCCGAAATCAGATCGGCCATGGCCGTCGAGAACGAACGCCTCGCCATCGAGGATGGCGGTTTGCACGACGAGCCTCCGCGCGTCATCTGCGATCGTCGAAAGGCGCCCGGTCCAGTCATAGCCGCCGCGCGTGAGGACCTCACCCGACCGGGCTCGACGTGCACGTCAGCCGGTATCCGTTCCATTTCACCTCGTAGGTCCAATCCGGGCCGGGGTAACTTGTCGACGAGCGTTGCAAGGCAGGGATCGACGCGCGCCGGCACAGGGTCCAGCGGTGGGAGGTCGGGAGCCTTCTTCTTCGCGTTCTTCTTGCCACGACAGACGATAGTAGTGCTGCAAGCATATCGAAATAGATGCACGAGAGGGCTAGCACGCCGAAGTATCATGCGACCCCTCGCCGTCTATCACCCTCGGATCGGTGGCATGAACACGACCGCCACCCTCCTTGATCCGCACCGAGGGCAGCGAAGGCGACTGGCGAGCATTGCCAGCGGAAAGTCCCGTCCGCGCGTCGCAACCAGCGTCAGCATATCGAGATCATAGATCCACGTGCACTGGCGAACAGACTTCATGCCTTCGCGGTTGCCGAATGCACATCGCGCTTTAAGTTGCCAACCAAGGCTGAATGCCTCGCCAATTGTCTCGACCATGGCGATGAAATAGTATAAGAACAAAAGAAGAACAATCAACCGATGCTCGAACTCCCCAAAATTGGGGCGGCGACCACAGGAGATCGTCCATTGAGTGACGAACTAGGCGCGAAGCTTCGCTACGAACCCGGGCCGTATGTCCACTACTGCGAGTATCCGGGCTGCCCCAGATGGGGCAGCTTCGGCTTCGCCATCGGTCCGGCGGGGCCGCACTGGTTCTGCTCCGAGCATCGGTTGGAATGGACGTTGCGGCATGAGGCACAGCCGCGGCATTGACCTTCGCCGCAAGCGACCCCGCCACCAACATCCCGTGGCTCGTGGCGGGGTCTGCTCTAAATTGTTGCTGAAAAACCTAGCTTGTTGCCTTTCGTGCTCCAGCGCTGCGAGCACATACAGTATTTGCCAAGCGGCTTTCCCCGTCCAGCAAGACGTCCGGATTAATTCGAAAGGCTGAGACGGCCTTAATAGCTGTACGAACAAGAAGGAAATGGGCCGCTCACAGTTCGGCAATGTTGGAAACTTCGCTCCTGGTGGCGTGTTGACATGCCGAGGAGGTATGTAATGAGCTCCCTCAATGTTACCGGCATCCTAATTCTGCTCATTGTCATTGCGCTATTCGCCTTTGCATGGATCGCAATTTAAGGCGCCGCCATTTCCTCGAACGACTCATTCAGGAGCTTTCCGCTGCGAACACGGACGGCGGCGTTCACAAGCCTACAAGCCATGCCTTGGTGTGGAGCTCCGGGAGATAAACATTCTTGCTACTGTAGTCGCCTTTGAGCGCACCATGCGACTATCAGCGGGACACGGCACGGGCTCCGCTGGCTGAGAGGTCATCGCGCATTCGCCCCAATGCGGAGGTCGCCCTATGCTGTATCACCATCAGCAACCAGATGCGATTATGCCCGACGGCATCAACTTTCTGGACGAAGTCTTGACCCAACTCATGACCGAAAGAGGACTCGGCCGAGACTGCGAAGATGCAGAACTTGTCGCGGTAAGGCTAATCTCGCTCTTTCAATCCGGCATACGCGACCGGGACATGCTGCGCAAATGGCAAGGCCTCCGTGATTGGGCGAATTCCGCGCAGTCATCCCGTGTCGCCGGCTTAAGGCTGAGAAGCACGTGGTGGTCTCGCGTTAAGCAGTTGGGAAACGGCCGTTAGCAGCTGCGATGAGGTAAACGGCTTTTCGATCATAATGCTGTTCGGGACACCTCTCGACGCCCAGTCCAGAGCACCGTGCCCGCTGATGTAAACAACTGGCATGTCTGGGTCGATCTCGCGAGCAACGCGCGCCACTTCCCAACCATCCGGATATTCGCCAAACCGAATGTCGGTAACCACTCCATCAATTGCCGCGTTTGCAGACCTGAGAATATCTATCGCTTTCTTGCCCCTCGTGACCGCCGTCACGTGAAATCCCGCATCGGTGAGCGCGAGCTCGAAATCCATGAGCAGCAGCGCTTCATCGTCTGCGAGCAATATTGTAACCGCTTCCATGCCCATCCCCGTACGGCTGAATCAAACTGAACGCGCGTGCATGGCCTGCGGTTCCAGAACCTCGTCGCTTTGTCGCTGCGGTCACACCGGCGTCCAAGTCCGGAACCTCACGCGCGGTGACGTGTTGAACGGCCGAGGAGACATACCATGGCTGATGCGCTGAAAATGAAACAGCTGATCTGGGACTGCCAGAAAGACATCGCCGCGTACCTGCCCGACGAGAGCGGCATTTCGGAGCACGAACTGATGCAGATGCTCATCGCCCCTCTCGACGGTAGCCAGGCAAAGGAAGCGCTAGGAGACGATTGGCAAGGCTGGTGGCCAGATGACGATGGTGGCGGCGACGGGCGGCAGCCCCGCTCCTCGAGACCGAGAAATAGCCTGACATAAAAGAGCTGCAGAGGGCCACCGCTGCAGCTCCAATCGCGACGCTTTCCATCTTCACCTGGCTTTCGCCCGTTCCATCCAAGGGAACCGCTTCGAACGTCGCATGTCCATATTGTACTCTCAGCGGAAGTGGAATCAAGGGAACGCGCCGGAGATCAAAGCTTCTTCAAGGAAGGGAATGGTTCACTCCCCGGTGTCTTTGCAATCTTCCGATAGCTGTGCCCGCCCATCCCAGGTAGCCGCAGGATTTCAACTGCGGACAGGTACTGCATATCTCCGACCACCTCATATCCGAGCTGGTTAAGCTCGGCGAGGAGGTACGACTGGAGTCTCAAACCTGAAAGCTTCGTGTCCATGTTGTGCTTCAGGGGGCTCTGCATCACTCATCAACTCCGTTGAGAATGGGCAGCATTTGAGATTTACCCAGCCCCCAAAAGAGCAAACACGACGCGGAAATGGGACTCGCAGCATCAACCATGATAAAGTTCTGTCCCTTTTGGGGTCATCGTCGTGGGCAGCTTCCTGAGATACGCCCTGTTTTATGTGGTCGAGCCGCTTCGCAAGCTCCTTCGGCCTCGCTTGTGGCCCTTTATCGCCCTGTTGTTGCTGCTAACATTCATCGGACGCCTCCTCGCCGGGGTCGCGGTCCTCGCGCCGGTCGAAAAAGCAAATCAAGTGGTCATTCAGGCTCTAAGTTCACTCGATCCATTCTTCGTTTCGCGTGCGTTCTCCGAGAGCATGCACCTTTGCCGCTACGACGCCCAGCAGGGAACGGTCTGCTCGAATGGGCCCGTATATATGTGCAGCATGTCTTTCACCTTTACAGAATTGACCGATTGTAACTGGGAGGAGAACCCTGGGTTTAGATCGCCGCCCGAGGTGGAGGAGCCGAAAGGTTGGTTAGAGCAGGGATGGGGCTTTCTGGCGCGGCGTGGAACGGCAATTATGAGGACACTCTACATAGTCTGGGAGCAGGGATGGACCGCCCGTCTTGTGTTAGGCCTGACGTTAGCACTGACCACCTTGTTAGTGGTCCCCATCGTTATCCGGAGCGGGCTGGCGTTCGTCTATTGGCTGGCGTTTATACCAATTACTGCCGGGGTCCTTGCATGGGCGCTTAAATATTCTCTGCTGCTGTTGACGCTGGCATTCGATGTGGTGCTCGGACTGGCGGTGTGGCTGACGAGCATCGTCGTAGGCGTGTGGAAACTCATCGGGATTATCAACAAGGCCGAGGAGTTGCAGACCGCAGGAGACCAGATCGCCTCTTCTTTTTCTTCTTCGTCTTCTTCCCCCCCGAGCGAAGGCACCCAGCCGCCGGACCGCTGATCAGCCTGAAACTCGCGGATGTTGTCGGGGCACCCTAGCAGCACGATCGGCGCCAACCTATCAAAGCGATCGGCGACACCGTTCTGACCGCCATTGATCTTCTTCGTGATGGTCTCGGCAGCGCCTTCGTCGGCCCAGCGGTTAAGGCCGCGCGTGTCCCAATAGAACAGCAGTACGAGACCTTCCCAAGGACGCGTGTTTACGGCATCGGGATCCTCGACAAAGTCCGGGCAGGCAAGGTCGGCCGCTCGGCACCCGTCGCGAAACTGGCGGTAGTTGTACTTGCCGGTGAGCTGCATACCAGTCCGACCGCGATAGCGGTGCCCGTCTCCGTCCTTCTCCGGCGTGTTTCCGAGATCGGTGCGCGTGTCGTAGCGCTGCTGGGCCGGCCTCGGCCCCAGATCTCCTCATCATAGGGGAAGTCTCCGCTTTCATGCATGAGCTGGGCGAAATACTGCGCGAGGCGGTGCGGCCGATCCAGGCCGAAGCGGTCGCCGTATCTGCCCAAAGCGACCAGGCTGTCGGGCGACATGCACAATTGACCCCCTAGCGACATAAAGAACTGACCCCTCTCGTTAGAGAGGAGGAATAGATGTCGATTGAGAATTCGATGAATCCTGCATTGCCGAGAGGGATGCGGGGAGATGCGATGCTTGAACCTGACGAAGTGATGTCGATGGTGCGTCTGCATAAGAGTGGCTGGGGAGCCAAACGGATAGCGAAGGAATTCAAGTGCGCCCGCAATACGGTTCGCCGTTATCTTCGGGAAGGCGGGATTATTGCTTACAAAGGACGCCCGCGCGCGTCGGCGCTGGATGGTCTGGATGAGTGGTTGCGGGAGCGCTTCTTCCGCCACGAAGGCAACGCGGACGTCATTCGCCAGGAGCTGGAAAGCGAGCACGGGATCGCCATCAGCCTACGGCAGGTGGAGCGCCGGGTTCGGGAATGGCGGCGTGAACTGAAAGCGCAGAAGCGGGCGACGGTGCGCTATGAGACGGCGCCTGGCCATCAGATGCAGATCGATTTCGGCGACACGCGGGTCTGGATCGGCGGCGAGCGGGTGCGGATTCATGTGTTTGTCGCCACGCTCGGCTATTCGCGCCGGCTGCATATCCGGGCTTCGCAGCGGCAGCGGCAGACGGACTGGTTCGAGGGGATGGAGGGCGCTTTCCTGCGCTTTGGCGGCGTTCCCGCGGAAGTGCTGATCGACAATGCGAAGGCGCTGGTCGAGCACCATGATGCGGTGACACGCGAGGTCAGGTTCAATGCCCGGCTCCACGCCTTTGCCCGTTACTGGGGCTTCAGGCCGCGCGCCTGCGCTCCGTATCGGGCGCGCACAAAGGGCAAGGACGAGCGCGGAGTCGGCTATGTCAAGAAGAACGCGATCGCCGGCCGCCGCTTCGAGACCTGGGCGGCATTCGAGGCGCATTTGGATCGGTGGACGCGCGAGGTTGCCGACCAGCGGGAACACGGCACCACCGGTGTTGCGCCGGCGGAACGCTTTGCTGCGGAGGCCGGGGCGCTACGTCCGCTTTCCGGCAGGGCTGCGTTCGGGCAGTTGCGGGATCTGGTCCGCAAGGTTCAGGCCGACTGCGCCATCGATCTCGACACGAACAGCTATTCGGTGCCCTGGCGCCTGATCGGCGAGAGTGTCCAGGTCGTGGTGCTGGCCGGTCGCGTGATCATTCGCCATGCGGGCCAGGTTGTGGCCGACCATGCCCTGAACCGAGGGCGACGGCAACGGATTGTCGACCGATCCCATTTTGTCGGCATTGCCGGTGTCGAGGGACCCGTGCGCCTGGCGCCGATCGAGATCGCGCCCGCGGCGCTGCTGCGGCCGCTTGCGGAATATGAAGCCGTTGTCGGAGGAGGCTGGTGATGACGAACGTGGACCATGACCTGCTCATCGCAACGCTCGACCGGCTGAAGCTGACGGCGATCCGCGACCAGCTCGACACGCTGCTCGACGAGGCGGCTCGCTCGAAGATGAACCTGCGCGAGGCTCTGGGCTTCCTGGTATCGCGGGAGATCGCCCGGCGTGATGAGCGCGTATCTCCATGTCGAGCAAGATCGCCCAGTTCCCCTTCGTACGCGAGCTGGATGGCTTCGACTTCGATGCCCAGCCTTCGCTGGATCAAGGGCAGATCCGGGAGCTTGCGACCTGCCGCTGGATTGCGCATGGCGACACGCTCTTGCTCCTTGGCCCTCCCGGAACGGGTAAGACGCATCTTGCCGTCAGCCTCGGCCGCGAGGCGATCCGCCAGAACTACAACGTGCAGTTCATCACGGCGGCGACGTTGGTGGCGACGTTGGCCAAGGCCCATAGCGACGGCTTGCTCGACAAGCAGTTGACGCTTCTGTCGCGGCCGAAACTGCTGATCATCGATGAATTGGGCTATCTGCCCTTCGAGGCCAATGCCGCCCACCTGTTCTTCCAGTTGGTGTCCCGGCGCTATGAGAAGGGCTCGATCCTGATCACCTCAAACAGATCCGTCGGCGAATGGGGAGGTGTCTTCGGGGACCCCGTCGTCGCCACGGCGATCCTGGACCGCTTGCTTCATCATTCCGCGGTCATCACCATCCGGGGCGACAGCTACCGGCTTCGCGAAAAGCGCCGCTCCGGCCTTCTGCAGAAGACCGGAGCGGCGCTTGAACCCAACGAAACGTCCAGCCAGTAAAGGGGGTCAATTCCTGATGTCGGCAAAGGGGTCAATTCCTCGTGTCGCTTGACACAGGCGGATGCAAGATGGTTCTCGTTCACTCTGCCCTTTGCCGCATCGCGAACCTGCTTAGCGGTTATGTCGCTCATCGTATCTCCTGGTTTACTCGATGGGAGTGTGCCTGTGGCTTCACCTCCACGGCGTAAGGGATATCCTCTTCGCCGTAAGAACGAGCGGATTAAGCCAAACAGCTGAATGGTTGCCGGAGCTTATTCTGTGGTTTGCTTCTGTTAGCAGCCGCCTAATTTAAGGCGACCAGAGGCTCGTTACTATCCGCAGAAGGCGACGAGCCTCGCCCAAAATACACCTGGTGTCGTGCGTACGGCTGACCCGTGATCCCCGCCCGGATCGCGGGTCTTTATGTCAAGAATGGTTGACGCTGCAGAGACGGCACAGTCTTGTTCATGGATTTCTCTGATCGTGGCTTTGGTTTAGCCGCAATAGGCTGAGACTGCCGGCGCATTGTGGTAACGCCGCGCAGCCGTCCTGCCGTCTCGCAGCGGACGGGGCAGTTAGAGGCCTGGCGCCTGCCTCCAGCGACGGGCCCCGCCCGGGTAGTGCCTGACACAGGCGCCGCACCCCCCGAACACATCTCCATATCTGTCCAAAGCGACCAGCACGGACGCAAGATTGATCTCGTTCACTCTGCCCTTTGCGGCGTCGCGAACGTGCTGAGGGGTGATGCCGCTCAATGGTAACTCCTGATAGTTGTTGAAAATGCTCAGCGGGACTAAGCCACACTGGCTAATGGCGGGCCGAATTGGTCCGGCTTAGAATGCAACTGGTCGTCTCACACCTCGTAGGCGGCTCGGGAGGCTCGTCACCGGCCGCAGCCGTGGGCGGGCCTCGCCGTTGACCCAGCACCGTTGTTAAGGGATTGGGACATGGACGATCGCGAAGCGAGAAGCGCCGGCGATGCTGAACCGGCTCCGGACCTTTCTGAAGTCGCAGCACAGTGTGCCGCTGCGGACCTTCTGGACTTTGCGGCGCAGCTTGCCGGCCTGGCCGAAGACCTCAAAGCTTTAGCAGCAAGGCCGGTTGAGCCACTACCGACATTGGCCGAGCCAGACCATCCGCCTGAAGCAACCTCTCCTGACCTATGAGCAGCCTCACCTTGCCAGAGCGCCGGCCGCTATTCACTCCCCATGGAATCTTCGCGGAATAGCTGTGCGGGGACTTACTGATCGGTGTCCGGGACTTAACGAACACGCAGCCTCATCCCCGAACGTGTGGTCGAGGTGTCGGGCGAAATGAAAAACTGACCCCTCCTATTGCCTCACCCAGGAATGTTACCGAAGTTTGGTGCGCTGAGATGGCCGTTATCTTCTCCTGCCGCGACGGGAGAAGATAACGGCGCGCGCTTCATCCAGTCTCCATCGCGAATAATCTGCCCGGCTGTTTCGATGCGCCAAGCCTTGACGGCCATTTGCACCGTCCGCAGGCTTTTCTTCGTGAAGCGTGACGGATCGGCGCTCATTAGACGCTCTAGGACCGAGGCTGCCGAGACCGCCGGATCCGCCTCAAGCCACGCTCGAATCTGGGGCTCGAATGGCTCCAGCATGCTCTGCCTTTTCGGGTAAGGCTTGGTCCGACGATATGGCCTCCGATGTGTCGGCCGTTTCTCCCCAACCTGCCAGGCGGTCTTCAGGCTCAAGGTGAAGCGTTGCAGATCGACGGCGACCGGTTCTTCGGATCTGGCGTTTAGGCCACGCCGATCGACCCGCCTTCCGAGCTCCTCCTGGGCGGCGCGGATCCCGGCAAACAGTATCACTGGATCCGCGCTTTCCAACATCGCCTTCAGCCGATCCTTGTCGGCCTCGGCCACACCGGAATGGGCCAGCACCCGCGCAACAGGCGGCACGGGCGGATGGTAGCGTTTGATGACACGAGCGCCGATCCGCGTCTTCTCCCGCAACTTGAACGAAGGTTGGAACAGGTTGCCATGCAGACGCACCACCTCATAGAGGCGAGCCACGCTGTCGTCGCCTCCGCGCCGACGAACCTTCCGTAACCGACCAGCCGTCGCACGATCGCACCGTTCTTCTGCTCGACCCAGGCTTGATCGTTCTTTCGATACGCGCGCGAACGGGTCACCTCCAAGCCCTGGCTTCGACACCAGCAGACCACCAGTTCGTTCATGAAGGCGCTGTCATTGTCGAAGTCGACGCCAAGCAGCGGAAATGGAAACTGCGAGCGGGCCTGCTTGATGGCAGCGATCACGAGGCCGCTTTCGCGCGTCCGCACCGGCACGCACTCGGTCCAGCCCGTGGCGATATCGGTCAGCACCATCGTCTGCGCGAAGCTGCCGGACGAAGAGGTACCCGAATGGGCCACGAAATCGACTTCGACGTAACCGGGCAACGGATCGTTCCAGTCCCCGAATGTGCGCACCGGGACCGACCGGCGAACCGCGGAACTCATTCCGGCACGCCGACGCTGGCCACCGCGAGCCACCACACGTACCCCTGACAGCAACCGATCCATCGTCGCTGCACTGACCATTAGCAGTTTATCGCGAAGCTCGCTGTTCAGCTCGAGCCGGCCGTGACGCTCGAGGGCGGGCAGTAAAATCGGAATCAGCGGCTTCAGGCGTTTCGAGCAAAGACGATCGGACGCTTCCCATAGAGCCACCGGCGCTTCCCTGACGTCGGGACCATACTGGACAACATGCTGCCTAGCGGAAGGCGGCTCGGACCTACGATGGCGGAGCACTCTGATCGCATGCTTGCGGTGGTAGCCGGTAACCGCGACGAACTCATCTAGGATTCTATGCTTGTCAGCGCGACAGCTCGATCGATAACGCTCGATGATTGCTTCAATCAGTTCCGTCCGTGTCGCCATGCTGATCCGCCGTGCCATCCATCCCCCGAGCCGGGACAGCGAACCATGACCATCCCATCGGGAGCATCAACACTATCGGTAACATTTTGCTTGAGGCAATGCGACATCCAGCGTCACGCTACCCACGGCAAGATATCAGGTGGACGCCGGGTTATATATGTCGGGTCAGTACGCGACCGAAGGCGACCGGCTGACGTCCGCCGTAACCACAAACCGCCCAACGACGCACAACGGCATCACGTCGGTTTTCGGAGTCGAGAAGGTCACCATAAATCCCCATGGGGGTGTTTCCGACCACAGCATCTTGGCCAAAGGGACGTCGCCGCCAGCACCTGGCATCAACTTCACTGCAGATCTTTCTAGCGTCAGCTACTAATCGCAGCCATCACGATCAGGCAATAAGTATTACTTAGTTAGTTCTTGCTTTATTAGACTTAAGTAGCATAGGCTAACCTCCTTGGCTTTGGGAGGAGCAAGATGGTAGAACGCGTTGAAGCCGATAAGTTTTTTAAGCAAACTACTACTAAGGTATGGAACATACACGTTTTTTGCCGGCAGCAACGCTTGCCTCAAGAGGAGGAGAAGCGCTTGACCAGCCTTTTTGGCGATTTCGCGGAGGCTTCGGAGTTGCTTCACAATGCCAAGCGCGCGCCGAGGTGGCGGTACTGACATATTAGTGACCACAGGGGGTGCGCATCTTAGAGAGGGAGGTGGTACGATAGGCGGGATTGCCGACCGCTGTAGACCGGGATTGCCGACCGCTGTAGACAGTACGCTGCCAGCGTATATGTGCTGGCAGGTGGCAAATCCCGACCGAGATGCGCATGACGAACCACTGACAACTCGCGGATATGCGCGGCACTAAGATCGGCCTCGGCGTAGGCAATAAAAATTGCGGCACCTCGCGCCGATAATCGCGATGCACTGGAGCAAAAACAGAATCAAATCTGTGGACCTCGCTGCGGCCTCCGCAAAGAAGCACCGTTCCTCTGATTAGGGGCGTACTTATGTTCTATGGCGCCGTATAGTTACCCCCAAGCTCGCACGCGGCACAGAGTCCCGTCGCGATCACACCGACGGAAAGGAAAACGCCCGCACGAGGCGGGCATTGGATTTCATCCCTTCATACGGATCACGTCAAATCGCGCCACGAACGCACGTGCTGCGCTACCTTTTTATTATCGTTCGCGGCAGCCATCACTTTCGCGGCATCGACGAGCGCAGCCTTGCCGGCTCGATCGGCGTGTGCGTCGCTTTAACCAAGGCGTAAGCCAATGCATTTCAACGTGCCGCGCGCGGCGACTTCTTTGAGCACCGCTGCGAAGTCGCCCTGCTGAATTCGGGAGCGTACCACGCTTGTGCACCGCGTGACGAATTGCCGCTCGGACATGACACGCCACCCAGAAATCCAGCGCCGTTTGCAACGGCGTTATCGCACTTTGTTGCAGGCACCGGCAGTTTGTCGAGACGAACCGAGCAGTCGACGCCGAGGCTACGCAGCAGCTCACGATTGCTTCGACGCCGGTCAGTGGGATCGAGCATAGGTAGCAGGACCGTTCTGTAGGACACGTTCCTTGGCAAGGGCGACGCGTGCATCGGCGAAGGCGCAGTCGCTCTGCTTAAATAGAGCATCGGATCACGTCGCGACGCTTGGCTAGTTAGGCCAGACTTCACGCGATCAAGGGGCGAGTCGGTGCCCTTCTGCGTCGCGGCCCATTCAACCAGCCGACCGTCGTGTACCTTCAGCGAGGCAAGAGTGGTACGTTTGCCATCGTCGTCCGCTTTCACTACCAGTCCGGGCCTAATGTGGCGAATCCCATCTCTGACGAAGACGCGGAACGCATCGCTGGCCGCCTGCATCAATTTGCCGAAAGTCGGGCCAATCGGCCAATCTCTTGTTTGTTGTCGTCTGCAGAGTCGCGCCAGTTGCTGCTGGGAAGCGCTGCGCGAATGCCTTCGCGAGATCAGCATGGTTTTCAAATAGCCATCTCAGCGAAGGGGGCGTGCCGTTGTAGCGAGGCTGGCGAGATTTGCGGGGCGGCAGGCCCTTGGGACTCCGGGAGTCGTTGGTGCATCTGGCGGGGTGCGGACGTTGCCGGCCGGTCGCAGGTTGCCGGCAACGAATACATGTCCGGCATATCGGTCCCGGAGGTCCGGAAAGGTGAATCGTCTTTCGACGAGGGTTGGCCAGAGCGTTTCGTAGATGTTCCCGATGCGTCCGCTAAACCTTTCGCGGTGCACTTGGACGTCTTAAGCCAACCCCAAGAGCTCATTCGACCTGCTCTTCGCCTAAGTTGC
Source organism: Sinorhizobium sp. P24N7 (assembly GCF_042436655.1). Lineage (NCBI taxonomy): Bacteria > Pseudomonadati > Pseudomonadota > Alphaproteobacteria > Hyphomicrobiales > Rhizobiaceae > Sinorhizobium > Sinorhizobium sp. P24N7. The sequence goes on from NZ_JBHMIW010000010.1 coordinate 107,227, forward strand.
CGAAAAATCATCGCCGGGAGTATCTGTCACCCGAGGAGCTCAAGTACCTCGGGGAAACGCGGATGACTACGGACCGGGTCGAGATCCGAGTCGTATTTTACCCACCTCTTTGTTTCATGGGTGGCCCCCGGGAGAAGCTCGACTAGCAAGTCGATCGCCCGATCAGGCTCGCCCTGGAGCGAGTAAAAGCAAGCCACATTATATTTGGCCAGGCGATCGTCGGGATCGATCGCCAAAGCTCGTCCCGCCCATTCCTTAGCGCGATCAAGCTCACCAAGTGCCGCAAGCCCCACAGCTCCCAAATAGGCGGGTCTTGGATTTTCCGGACGCATCATGAGCTCACGCTCGGCGCGCGCGACGCCTTCCCGCGCCGCGGTATTCATTTCCTGCTCGCGCCCGAGCGAGCGGAGAACGTTAATGAGCACAAGTAAGGCCTGGTAATCGTCAGGTTTGATGTCTGCGGCGCGCTGGAAAAGCCTGGCCGCTTCGTCCAGTTTACCCTGGGTGAAGCAGGCGCGGGCATAGAAATAATGGGCCTCAAACAGATCGGGATCGAGGGCGATGGCCTGATCGAACTCCGCCATCGCTTCCGAATGTCGCTCGCGAAGCGACAGGGCGAGGCCAAGTGAAGCGTGCGCTTCTGCGAGACCGCTCTCAAGATCCAGCGCCTTTGCGCTGGTGGCCAAAATGCCGTCGATCGACACGTCAGCGTTGTAGTGTAGGAAGAGGAAGGAGTCGCAATCAGCAATTCCGGCGTATGCCCGTGCATAATGCGGGTCGAGTGCGACCGCCATGGCGAACATACGCTTCGCCAGAACATAATGCGACTTTGAGTGCCAGTGCAGGAATTGCCGTCCTCTAAGGTAATACGCATAGGCCTCGAAGTTCCCGGTAGGCACTCGACCGATGTCCTTTTTCTCCTCCGGAAGCAGCTTGACCTTCAAGTGGTCCACAATGGTATGGGTGATCTCGTCTTGAAGGGCGAAGATTTCGGTGAGGTCCCAGTCGTAGCGATCGGCCCAGAGATGACCACCGCCCTTGCCCTCGACGAGTTGCGCGGTGACGCGCACACGAGAGCCGACCCTACGCACGCTTCCTTCTAGGATATAGCCCACCCTGAGATCCTGGCTCACCTGCTGCACCTTCACCGGCTTATTCTTGTAGGTATATGCCGTATTGCGGGCGACAACGAACAGGCCGGAGATTTTCGACAGGTCGGTGATGATGTCCTCCGTGATCCCGTCGCTGAAATATTCTTGCTCAGGGTCACCGCTTATATTGTTGAAGGGCAGCACCGCGATGGACGGCTTCTCGATCTCCCAAGGGTCTTGGCTGCCTGTATCCGAGCCGACCGTTTTTTGAGCCACAGGAAAATCCAGAGAAATGCTATAGGCGCGCACTGGCCGGTCGATGTTCTTGAGCGCCTGTTCGCCCATGTCCTCAAATCGAAGATCGAGCCTATTGCCAACGTTATCTCGCACGGCCGCAGATACGGCGATACCGCCCGGCGCCGCAATTTTTTCGAGGCGCACAGCCACGTTGACGCCGTCCCCGAAAATGTCGTCGCTTTCAACGATTACGTCGCCAAGATTGATGCCCATGCGAAGCTCGATCCGGCTTGGCCGCGGCACATCCGCATTGCGCTCTAGCATACACCGCTGGACCGTGGCAGCGCAGGTGACTGCATTCACGACGCTTGGAAACTCCGCCAGGAATCCATCGCCGGTGAGCTTGACGATACGCCCCTCATACTCCGCGATCTTGGGGACGATTAGGTCCTTTCGGTGCGATTTCCATGCCGCATGAGTACCTGCCTCATCCCGGGCCATGAGGCGGCTGTAGGTCACTACGTCTGCGGCAAGGATGGCCGTCAGACGTCTGTGCACGGTCGGATCGTCCATGTGACCACCCAGTTTTCGTGTTCTGCCACGCTCGGGGTGCCATGTCCCAGGCCAAAGGCGATTATACTCCAGCGGCTAGTGAATGTCTCTGTCAGGCGAGCCGAAAACGGTCGAACTTGCGCTTCAATCTAGCCAAGGCGCGCAACACAAATGTCGTGCGCCTCCTATAGCTCTTCGCACCTCGCACGCAGTGATAGACGCGCTGGAACGATTGAGAGTGAACTCGGTTAGGACCCCGAAAAGAACAGGAATATCAACATGGACGAGACATGGGATGAATGCGTGATCGTCGCGGTTCTCAATCTGGATGGTGTCCAGATCGTGTGGTCGCCCACGTTTGCAGCTCGCCTGGCTTAGCGAAAAACTGGCCGAAGATGGACGGACGCACATACGCTGCTGCTTTGAACGCCTGCACAGACGCGATGCTCGGCGCCGCCCCTGCGGCGCCGAGCACGAGACGCTTTCATAGCAGCGATTGAAGAGGCGAAGCTCAAGACCTTTAGCCGAGGTCACGCGGGCTGACCCTTTGCAGACGAGCTGCGACGGCACTCATCATGGTGACACCGCTCGTCATCGGCCCTCGACCAGCGTTCAAGCGCTCCGATTTCGGAGCCTGTCGACCTTCACGCGCTCCTGGCTTGCCCCTCGATGATGGCGACGTCGCTCTATGCTGCCTCCTGCGCGTCATTAAAGGGTCGCACTCCACGTCGTAATCACGCGTCTTCGCGGCTGCTGTAAACGATCGAGCGAATGATGGATGTGCGCAGGGCGCACCAATCGATCGAACTTGTCAGGACAGACAAAGCCAGGCGGCCATAATTCGCACGGCTGCATCGGCAGCTTCCGAGGTCTCAATCACACGTCTGCCGAACGGATCGTTGAGCCTGCCACATGCACATCACATGCAAATGCCAAGAATGTCTGCAACTCGAATTCCGCTGACTGGATCAGCCGGCGCGGACCGTGGCCTTGCCTTCCTCCACCAGCCGTGTCGCCGCGTCTTCAATCGATATCCGCTCGAAGGCGAGCTCGTCGGCAATCGGGCGCAGCACGCGCTGGTCGAATTCGGTCGATCCGAGCGGCGCCGGCGACGGATAGCCGCCCACCTGATCCTTGAGGGCATTGATGTATTTCACCGTTTCCGTCTCCGTGGGGTTGAGCGAAGGCAGGATGGCTTCGCGAACCGTCGGTGACATGGGAACGCCGCGCTCGACTCCGAGGATCTTGCCGGCCTCGACATCATTGACGAAGAAGTTGATGAATTTGGCTGCCTCTTCCCCGTTTTCCGTCGACGCGCCGATGCTCCAGATCAGCGCAGGGCGATAGTAATGGCCGGAGGGGCCGCCCTTTTCGGCACGTGGCAGCATGCCGATACCGAGCTTGCTTTTCATGATGAGCTGGTAGCCGACCATCTGGTTGGAATAGGCCATGCCCATCGCCGAGTAGCCGAGCGCCAGGCAATTGGTGTCGATCGTGTTCTGGTCGAGCGTCTGGATATCGGCGCCGACGGTGCCGCCGCGCTTGCGCAGTTCCTCCCAATAGGCATACCACTCCTTCGCCTCCTCGGCGCCGAATCCAAGGCCGGTATCGGTGTAGAGGCTGCTGCCACGCTGGCGGAGCCAGGCGTCGAAAACATAGGCATAGCGGGCTCCATAGGGCCCGCCCCAGACATTCTTCTTGCCGGCCGCCTTGGTCATCTCGACGGCGATGTCGGCATATTCCGCCCAAGTGGTGTCGATCCCTGGCGGCGTGATGCCAGCTTTGGCGAAGGCATCGGCGTCATAGAACAGCGCGAAGGAATTGAGACCGAGGCCGATGCCCCAAAGCTTTCCGTCCACCGTTGTCAACTTCAGCACGTCCTTGCCGAAGGCGTCGACTTCGAGCGCCGAAGAGATGAAGGGATCGAGCGCCATGCAGGCGCCGCGCTTGGAATAATCGGAAATCGTGCTGGGCTCGAGCTGGAAGATATCGGCAATGGCGCGGCCGGCCATCTGCGTGGCGAGCTTCGTCCAGTACCCGTCTCCGCTCAAGCTCTCGCCGACGATCCTGATATCCGGGTACTTCTCCTCGAAAAGCTTGGCGACCGCCAATGTCCGTTTCGAGCGGTCGTTCGATCCCCACCACATCGCGCGCAACTGCACGCTTTCGGCGGCAAAGCCGGAACGGGAACCGAGGGCGATGCCCGTCGCCGCGCCAGCCGCGCCGACCATAAAACCGCGTCTGTTGAGTAGCATGCCAGTCCTCCCCTGTGCTGCCCTGCCCAGCGCTCTCCTCCAGCGGCTGCAGGTTCCAATCAGCGCAAGAGCTTATGCAAAAATCTTCCATGCGCAATATTTCTTTTCGTTCTTGCAAATTTGCGTTGATTGCGCAATGTTTGCACCATGATCGAAAGGCCCTCCCGAAGACTCCGTCAAGCCGACATTGCCGCGCACGCAGGCGTTTCCGTCTCCACCGTCTCACGCGTCCTCGCGAATGAGCCCGGTATCAGCGAGGATGTCCGGGTGCAGATCCTCAAGGTCGCCAACGACCTCGGCTACCCTCTCAAAGCCGGTGCCGCGGCAGGCCCTCGCACGCTGGCGCTTATCGCAAGCAACGGCGTTACCGGCAATCTGAGCGCATTTTACCAGGGCATTGTCGATGGCCTGCGCTCCGAGGCGGCCGAGCAGGGCATGTCCTTCGACATCCGCCTCGTGAACGAGGCGAAGGCGACGCCGCAAGCCGTTGGCGGACATATGCAATCGGTCGGTGCGCAAGGGCTTTTCCTGGTCGGCATAGATCCCTGCGAGGCTCTTGCGGAATGGCTCGTGGAGAGCCGGACCCCCATCGTCCTCGTCAACGGCGTCGATCCGCAATTGCGCTTCGACGGTGTCTCGCCACCGAACTTCTTCGGCGCCTTCGCGGCGACACGGATGCTCCTGGACGCCGGCCACCGGCGTATCCTCCACCTGACCGGATCGCATCGACATACGATCCGCGAGCGCGTGCGCGGCTTCGAAGCGGCCGTCGCCTCCGTGGATGGCGGCGATGCGCGTATCATCCGCCTGCCGTTCGCGAACAACTCCAGCGCCGAAGCCCACGCGGCAACGCTCGCCGCTCTTGCCGAGGACGAGGGTTTCACCGCGGCTTTCTGCATGAACGACTTCATCGCCGTCGGCGTTCTCGAGGCGGTGACCGAACTCGGCCGGCGCGTACCGGACGATTTCGCGATCATCGGTTTCGACGATCTGCCCTGCGCCGACATGGCCAATCCGCGCCTATCGACGATGCGCGTCGACCGCGCAGCGCTCGGCCGTGAAGCGGTCGCTATGATGCAGTTTCGCTTCCGTCATCCGGGCGTGCCCGCCCGGCATGTCACTCAGGCCGTCGTCCCGGTGCCCGGCGGCACAATTGCCACGAAAGACACCCCATGACCTATGATCCCGCCAGCGCCAACCCGCTTGCCGGAAATCCGCTCGAGACACGCGGCGACATGCAGCGCGCGCTGCTCGATCTCTTCGATCCGCTGGTCCCCTGTTTCTCCAGAGGAAATGCGCGGGTCCGTCTCGACGCCGCCGCGGCTCATTTCGACCGGGCCGCTGCCGATCTGGAAGGCTTCGCGCGGCCTCTCTGGGGTCTTGCTCCCTTTGCGGCAGGCGGCGGAAGTTTCGCGCATTGGGACCGTTATGCGGAAGGGATCGCCAACGGCACCGACCCTGAACATCCGGAATATTGGGGACAAGTGAACGGCCGGGACCAGCGCATGGTGGAGCTTGCCGCCCTCGGCTTCGCCCTGGCGCTGGCGCCGGAGAAACTGTGGGATCCCTTGAGCGGGCGTGCAAGAGACAATCTCGTCGCTTATCTCCTCCATGCCCGCAAGTTCGACTACGCCGACAATAACTGGAAGTTCTTTCGCGTTTTCGTCGACATCGCTCTCGATCGCCTCGGCATCGAGCACGATCGCAGCCTGACCAAGGCCTATCTCGCCGAACTGGACGGCTTCTACATAGGGGACGGCTGGTATCGCGACGGCAATGTGCGGCGCGTCGACCACTACATCGCCTTTGCCATGCACTTCTACGGGCTGATCTATGCGCGCCTCGTCGAAGACGACCATGCGGAACGATATCGCGAGCGGGCGGTCGCCTTCGCCCGGGATTTCCGCCACTGGTTCGCCGAAGACGGAGCGACCCTCCCCTTCGGCCGTAGTCTCACCTATCGCTTCGCCTGCGCCGGCTTCTGGGCAGCACTGGCCTTTGCCGACCTCGAGGCGCTGCCCTGGGGCGAGATCAAGGGGCTCTGCCTCCGCCACCTCAGATGGTGGGCAGACAAGCCGATAGCGGATCGGGACGGCGTTCTCTCCATCGGCTACGGCTATCCGAACCTCCTGATGTCGGAAAACTACAATTCGGCCGGTTCGCCCTATTGGGCCTTCAAGGCCTTCCTGCCGCTTGGCGTCGGCGAAGACCATCCCTTCTGGACGAGCGCGGAAGAACCGCTGCGGCCACTGGCCGAACCGGTTGCTCTTCGCCATCCGGGCATGGTCATGATGCCGGTCGGAGGGGACGTGGTGGCGCTTTCCTCCGGCCAGGAAAACCGCCAGATGCGTTTCGGCTCGGAGAAATATGCGAAATTCGCCTATTCGACGCGATACGCCTTCAGCGTCGAGAGCGACGAACGGGCATTTGCCGGCGGCGCCTTCGATTCGATGCTGGCATTCAGCGACGACGGCATTCATTACCGGGTGCGCGAGGCCAATGAGGTGGTGCGGCTTGCGGACGATGTGCTGTTTTCCGAATGGTCCCCCTGGCCGGACGTCGTTGTCGAGACGTGGCTTGTTCCCGCTTCGCCCTGGCACGTGCGCGTGCACCGGATCACGACGCCCCGGCCCTTGCAGACTGCTGAAGGCGGCTTCGCCATTCCCCGACGGGATTTCGAGGCGGACACGCTCGCCGCTGCGGAAGGGAGGGCCCATGCAATCGGCGCGGAAGATTTCAGCGGGATCCGCGATCTCGGCTCGACCGTCCTGCGCGAAGGCCTGGTCCAGAAGGCGCCGCCCAACACCAATCTGATTGCCGCAAAGACACTGGTCCCGCAGTTGCGGGCCAAAATCCCCACGGGGGAAACGATACTCGCCTGCGCCGTGCTCGCCGCCCGCAACGCTTCCGCCGCTGCCGACGACTGGTCCAACCCGCCGTCGATGCCCGATATGGAGGCGCTCGACGCGCTGAGGACGGAAGGCTTGACCGTCAGCGCCATGCAAGCGCCCGGATCGATGCCATGACCCTCCCGACCGTCTTCTTTGCGATGCAGCCGGAAAGGACGCGTCATGTTCTGACGCCGGAGCTTTTCGCGCGGCTCGGCGCCTTCGCCCGAATACCGGATCAACGCCCGGTGACGGAGTTCGCCGATGAGCGGTCGCAGCGATTGCTGGCGGAGGCAGAGGTCCTGGTGACCGGCTGGGGCGCGCCGTTCATCGATGCGGCCGTCCTCGCCCGGGCGCCGCGCCTACGCCTCATCGTTCATGCCGCCGGCACGATCAAGGGGCTCGTCGACGAGAGCGTGTTCGATGCTGGGGTCAAGGTCAGCCACGCGGCGGAGGCCAATGCCGTCCCGGTCGCCGAGTTTACCCTCGCAGCGGTTATTTTCGCGGGCAAGCAGGTGTTCCGCTTCCGCGATGTCTACGCGGCCGACCGCGGGCGCGAGCGCACCCAGATTCTTCAGGGCGAAGCGATCGGAAATCATCGCCGTACCGTGGGGATCGTCGGGGCGTCGCGGATCGGGCGCCGCGTGATCGATCTGCTGTGTCTCCTCGACTATCGATTGCTGCTCTATGATCCGCTGGTCAGCGACGCCGAAGCCATGGCTCTCATGGCAGAGAAGGTCGATCTCGATACGTTGATGGCCCGGTCCGATATCGTGTCGCTGCACGCGCCGCTGCTGCCCGAAACCCGGCACATGATCGACAACCGCCAACTCGCCCTCATGAAGGACGGCGCGACGCTGATCAACACGGCGCGCGGCGCGTTGGTGGATGAGGCGGCACTCATCGAAAAGCTGCAGTCGGGCGCGATCAATGCCGTGATCGACGTTACCGACCCCGAAATCCCCGACGAAAACTCACCGCTTTACGATCTGCCGAATGTATTTCTGACGCCACATATTGCGGGCGCCATCGGTTTGGAACGCACGCGCCTCGGGGAAATGGCGGTCGATGAAGTCGCGCGGTTCCTCGAAGGCAGCCCGCTCCTGTTCGAGGTCCACAAGCGGGATCTGGGGCACATGGCATGAACGCTTTCGAACCGGCTCTCTGCACGGTCACCTTCCGCAAGCTGCCCGCCGGCGAAATCGTCACGCTCGCAGCGAAGGCGCGGCTCGCCGCCATCGAATGGGCGGCAGACGCCCATGTTCCTCCGGGCGATACGGCCACCGCCCGCACTGTCCGGCGCCTGTGCGAAAGCGCGGATCTCAAGACCTCCTACGGTTCCTATGTCGCGCCGCCGTCAGACGACCTTTCCGTTCTCGAGCCCGCTCTGGCAACGGCGGTCGCGCTTGGTGCCTCCAACATCCGCATCTGGCCGGGCACGCGTCAGCGCGATTCGAGGGATTACAGCGCCCATGAACGGCGCGTCGCGGCGGATGCGATCCGCGAAATGGCCGCGGAAGCCGCCCGGCACGGCGTCAAGGTCTCGCTGGAATATCACCCAAAGACCCTGACGGACGAGACCGGGTCGGCGCTCCGCCTGATCGAGGCGATCGCGCACCCGAATGTCTATCTCTACTGGCAGCCGCGCCCCGGGCTCCCGCTCGATGAGGCCCTCTTGGAGATCGCTCGCATCGGCGAGCACATTTCGCATCTCCATGTCTTCGCCTGGGATGGCGACCGCAACCGCTTCCCGCTGGCATCCGCCGCCGACTACTGGCGAGCCGTGCTGGCCGCCATGCCCTCGTCGCGCTGGACCGGGCGGCGTTTTGCCATGCTTGAATTCGTGGCGGGAGACGATCCGGCCGCATTTCTGGCGGATGCGGCGACACTGAGACAAATCCTGAAGATGGAGTTTCCGCCAGGCGCCTCTGCCATTGCAGACGAAGGATGACTGCTCTACCGACCACCGTCTGGTGATCCTCGCCCGTTAGCTGCCAAGGTGCACCAGGCAGCCGAAACCCTCAAAGTCGAAGCAATGGCGGTTGCGGCGGCCAACTGAGATATGTCGGAATCGCGGTGCTATCGCCACAAGTACGCGAGGCCAACGAGCAGAAGGACCTACATGCCGGAGAGCAGGTGGCGCCATTGCAGGCTCTGGTGCAGGAAGATTCCGTAGAAAAGCCGCCGATCGCCAGGCCGAGAACAAAGCAGCCGATATGCCGCCGGGATCTTTGTGTTCGGGGCAAGCTTATTCCCTCCGTGATACGGCCAACCGGAACGGCGACGGAAGCGGCTCACCGTGCCCGTCACCACTTTCCCCACGGCACTCTCGTGCCCCACGGCGCTTTGCTTCCGTCTCACATCTGCTCCGCCTGGGCGCCGCTGTTCGGCTTGGCCCTGGCAAGGACGGGCTTCTGTCCCATCGCCATGGTCGGCCCTGCTTTGAAGCTACCTTTGCCGTCGATCGACTGGCCCTGCGACCATCGCCCAGCCACGGCGTCCTTACCGTCCTGCTGGAAGCCGAGGAAAGCGTAGCTGAACTCCAGTTGTTCCTGGTCCTGGGGGAAGCTGTTTGGGATCGGGAAGGCTCCCTGGTGACCGCCAAGCTCTTCCAAGGCTGCCAGCCATTGGTTCTGATGCATGGTGTCCCTTGCAATGAGGAAGGACAGCATGTCCTTCATGCCGGGATCGCTTGTCATTCCGTAGAGCCGCACGGCCAGCACGCGACCGGTCGCTTCGGCCGCCACATTGGCGGTCATGTCGGCAGCAATATTGCCGCTGGCGTAGATGTGGGACATGTCGAAGGGCACGCCATCGGAATCCACCGGCATCGCCGCCAGGCCGGAGGACAAAAGATTCTTGAGATTGATGCCGCCGAGCACTGCACCTCCGACCGGGTCAGCGGCCACTTCCTCCCGGATGCTCAAGGGTGCGCCCTCGAGGTTTAGGGCGACTGCGGTCGCCAGCATCTCGATGTGGCCAAGCTCCTCCGCGGCAGTATTCATCAGGAGGTCGCGGAACTTGGCGTCTCCCCGTGCCCCGCAAGCCTGGAAGAAATATTGCATGGCGACGCGAATCTCGCCCTCAATGCCGCCGATCGCCTGTTGCAGCGCGCGGGCAAACAAAGGATCGGGAGTGTCGACACGTACCGGATATTGCAGTTTGCCGTCCGTAAAAAACATTGCCGCCTCCTTGCTTGAAAAGCGCCTAACAAAACTGTTTGTGCCTTGTTCCCGCAGGGACGGAGAAATCAATATCACAAATGGAGAAAGCTGAGGCTCGGGTGATCGCAGCGAGGGCCGCTGCTGCTCACTCCCAAATTGGAACCATCCCAGAAGGAGTGGGTTAGAGTTTGTCGCTCCTACTCAGCCTAAGAGCGGCCTCTATTCCTCCCTCCGACGCCGCTCCTTTTTGGGAACTCTGCAGAGGCGAGACTGTCGCAGAACTGCTCCTCGGTGCGGCCGCCGATGATGACGCGCCCCGGTACCCGGGGCGCCGTCACCGACACCTGCTCGGGCGGCGTCAATGGGGCTGCTACCGTCCCTGTTGCCGTAACACAATGACGCGCGCTCAGTACCCCATGTCTGTTGTGTCCTCACCCTCTTGCGACCATACCGCGCTGGGGGGTGCTCCCAGGGACACCAGAACCGGCATTGCGACGAACTACGCATCGACGTTCTCCAGATCAGGGAAGCCGTCGCCAACATCTCCGATGCATGGCGCCCGGTCCGTAACGTTCGGTACACTCTGCTTTTCCGACACACCCGCCGGCATGTTGAAAGCGAAACCCGGACGCCGAGCTGTTAATACCCACCCGACATGACAATGGCTTCGCCGGTCATGAAGCTGCAGGCATCGGAGGCGAGGAAGAGCGCAGCGCCTGCCATTTCGTCCGGCGTGCCTGCACGTCCCATCCAGTTGAGCGTCCGGACGTAGTTCCCCCAACCCTCTGGGTCGCCGTCGCGGCGGGCGGCGTTGCGGTCCGTGTCGATGAGGCCCGGCGCAAGGGTGTTGAGCAGCACGCCGCGAGCGGCGTAATCGCGTGCAAGGCTCTGGATCAGATTGTGCTGTGCCGCCTTGGTCGCCGCGTAAATCGAAACGACGGATTTCGGCCGCAACTGGTTGATGCTGCCGACGTTGACGACGCGGCCCCAGCCGCGTGCGGCCATGCCGGGCAACACCGCTTGAAGCATCTCGACGGTGGATCGCAGGTTGACGTCGACCTGGGCGGCGAAGTCTTCCGGCGTGACATCGTCGAACGCCCCATTAACTTGCGCCGATGCGTTGACGACCAGAATATCCAGCGGACCCCCGATCGTTTCCGCCGCTGCGATCAACTGACGGCCGGCACCGGGCGGCGAAAGCTCGCCATGGATCGAGACCGCGTCGTCGCCGGCAGCGCGTATTTCCTGTTCGACCCCGGCCGTTGCGCCGGGCTTTTGTCCGTGCAGAACCACGCGCGCGCCATAGGCTGCATAGGCTTGTGCGATCGAAGCCCCGATTCCGCGGCTCGAGCCGGTCACCAGAGCTGTCCTGCCCTTCAGCGAGAATATGTCCTTATACACGCTCACAACTGTTTCCTCAGACGCCGAAGAGCGAGGTGGGCAGGCCGCGCTCACCAGGATTGCAGGCGAAAATGCCGCCGGAGAGCGGCGCTTCCGTCAGCGTCGAGGCCGGGAGACGGGTGCGCGCACTGGTGATGAACAAGGTCGCAAGATCGTCCCCGCCGAAGGCCACGCTGGTGGGGCGCGGCACCGGCAGTTCGACGGCTCGGTCCAGCCGGCCATCGGGCCGATAGCGGTTCACGCGCCAGCCGTCCCAGATCGCACACCAGACGCCGCCATCGGCATCGACGGCAAGGCCGTCCGGGCGCCCCTCCGTCTCGGGCACGGTAACGAAGACGCGGCGGTTGGCGATGCTCCCCTCCCTCGCATCGAAATCATAGGCATAGATGATGCCCGGCACCGTATCGACGAAGTAGAAGGTCGAGCCATCGGGACTCCAGGCCAGTCCGTTGGCGACCGTGAAACCGCTCTCGGCGCGGACGACTTCACCGGCCTTCGTCAGGCGATACAGGCTGCCGGTCGGCCGGCTCACATCGAGCCGCATCGATCCGACCCAAAGCCGGCCATCCGGGTCGACTTTTGCGTCATTTAGGCGGTTTTCCGGCACTCCCGGCTCCGGCTCGGCAAACGGGGTGAACAGGCCGCGCTCGAAGTCGAAACGTTCGACGCCGTCCTGCGAGGCGACGATCAGCCGGCCATCCTTGTCCGGAAGGACGGCACTGACGAGCTTGGCTGCGTTGCAGGTCTCGTTTTTGCCGGTAACTGGATCGAACCGGTGCACGGCCGGGTGAAGAATATCCACCCAATAGAGCCGCTTTTCCCTGTCCACCCAGACTGGCGCTTCGCCGAGTTGGGCGCCCCAGGGCAGGACGCATTGCACGTCGCTCTGTCCTCCCGCACGCGTCCGGGGCCGCGGGCCGGAGCTGATGGCGACGGCACCGACCGTGCCGGTGATCCGTCGCGCCGCAGCCATCAATTCGCGGCCGACCGGATGGATGGCGGAACTGTCGAGACGGGAGGCAGGCCCCAGCACCACGAGTGCCCCGAGCGGTACTCCGTCGCGCCCGGCGATCGGAGCGGCGACGGAATTAACCCCGGCGAGATGCTCCTCGTAGGAAACGGCATAGCCCCGGGCGCGCGTGAGGACGAGATCGGCCTCGAGCGCCTGCGGATCTGTAATGGTCTGAGACGTGAAGCGATCATAAACGAGCTGTCCCGCCAACGAACGGGCGAAGGAGGGCTCCTGAAACGCCAGCAGAGCCTTACCGGCTGCGGTGCAGTGGACCGGCACGCGCCGGCCGACTGCGATCAGCACGCCCAGGCCGCCACTCGAGCGCTCTTCCAGATAGACCACGCGGTGACCGTCGAGGCGGCAAAGTGCGACAGTTTCCCCGAGCTCGGCGGAAAGGCGTTCGAGTTCGGGGGCGGCGGCGCTGACGAGGTCGAATTTATCCCACACGCGATGCGAAAGCTCGATGAAGCGGTGTCCGAGCAGGTAAGCGCCCGTTGCTTCGTCCTGCCGGATCAGACGAAACACCATCAGCGTCTTCAGCATGCGCGCAAGGGTCGGCTTCGGCACGCCGCTCATTTTCTGCAGGTCCGCGAAGCGCAGCGCCTTCGGCGCCTCCGCTATGAGATCGAGGAGAGCGAGCCCCTTGGCGAGCGCGGCTGCACCCGCCGGTGCCCCGCGATCTTCAAGCCCGCCTAAGCCTGCCTTGTCGTCCATGCCGCTACCGCCTCGTCCAGCATTCGCATGATCGGCCACTCGGATTCGAAACCGAGCATTTCACGAATGCGCTGGTTGGAAGTGTGATACCACACGCCGGAGCCGGGAAGATCGACCGCCACGAGCGGCCACCCGATCCTGTCGGCCATTACGGGCAGGAGCTCGGCGAAGTCAACAGGATCGGTCGCTCCCAGATTGAAGACGCCACCCGCGGCTTTCGGATGGGTCAGCGCGAGCAGAACGCCCCCGGCCATGTCGCGGGTGTCGGTGATGTGCATCTTGAATGGCCGGCCGTTCTCGTTGCGTGTCAGGACGAGTGCCGGCCGCCCCGGATCCGCCGCCCTCAGAAGTTCGGCCGCAGTCCTGTTGCCGAAGGTTTCCTGCTGCTTGATCTTAGGGCGAAGAAAGAAGCGCGGTCCGGAAAAGAAGCTGTCGGGATCGAGCAGCTCGTCGGCATTTTGCGTATGCGAGAAACGCAGGATCACCGTCTCCATCGACGATACGCGCCCCTGGAACGTCACCAGTTCCTCGCCGAGAAGCTTAGTGAGACCGTATGGAGATAGCGGCTCCTTCGGATGATCCTCTGTAATCGGCTGGAATGCGGGGCTGTTTTCCGGATAGACCTCCCCGGAGCTGGCAAAGACGAAGCGGCCGACCTTTGCCGCGGCGGCCGCCTCGGCCACGATGCGCGTCCCTTCGACATTCGCCTGGAACAACCGCTCGCGGTCGCTCGCCAGCCAGGACATGAAGGCGCCGAGATGGAGTACGGCGTCGCTCCCCTCGCAGGCGCGCATCGCCGCCTCCCGGTCGTCAAACGCGCCCACGACTTCGTCAAAGCCGACATCATCGATCGATGCCGGGCGCAGGTCGAAACCCCTCACCTGGTGTCCGGCCTCGAGCAATTTCCTGGCAACCAAAGAGCCGACCCTGCCGGCAGAGCCCGTCACGAGCACTTTCATGTCAATCTATGGCCTTTTCTGTCTTCGGATCGAAGAGGTGGATTTCTGACGGGTCGAAGGAGAGCGTGAGCTCTTCGCCCTCTCGCACAGGGCCGGAATGCGCGATCCGCGCAATCAGGCCCTTGCCGCGTTCTTCGTCCCGAGCAGCCTCGCCGTATGCGTTTTCGCCCGGATCGAAGTAGATGTATTTTTCTGAGCCGAGGCTCTCGACCAATGTCGGCCGCACCGCGAAGGCGACATGGCCCTGGCCGAGCGACAGATGTTCCGGCCGAATGCCGACGATCACCTCGCCGTCCCGAGCGCCTTTCCGGGTCACGAAGCTCTGGCCGAATAAGGTGAGCTTGCCCCCTTCGATGCGGGTGGACATGAAGTTCATGCCCGGAGACCCTATGAAGCCGGCGACGAAGAGATTGGCCGGCTTGGCGAACAGCGTATCCGGGTCTGCGATCTGCTGGATGACGCCGTCGCGCATGATGACGACGCGATCGGCCATGGTCATCGCCTCGATCTGGTCGTGCGTGACATAGACCGTCGTGACGCCGATCCGCTTGTGCAGCGCGCTGATCTCGGCTCGGGTGTGAACACGCAGCTTTGCGTCGAGATTGGACAGGGGTTCGTCCATCAGGAAGGCACGCGGCTCCCGCACGATTGCCCGGCCGAGCGCGACGCGCTGGCGCTGTCCGCCCGACAGCGCCTTCGGGCGACGATCGAGCAGATGGTCGACAGCCAGGATCCTGGCGACGGCGCCAACGCGCTTGTCGATTTCCGCCTTGGGCATGCCGCGCATCTTCAGTCCGAAACCGATATTCTGGCCGACGGTCAGATGCGGGTAGAGCGCGTAATTCTGGAAGACCATCGCGATGTCCCGGTCCCCCGGTGCAAGGTCGGTCACGTCCTTGTCGCCGATCAGGATCTTGCCGCCGCTTGCCGGCTCGAGGCCGGCGAGGATCTTGAGCATTGTCGACTTGCCGCAGCCCGATGGGCCGACGAGGACGACGAATTCTCCATCCGCGATCTCGAGCGAGAACTCCTTGAGCACGTTGAGCGCTCCGTAGTTCTTGTAGACGTTCTGAATGCTTATGCCGGCCATTTCACTTCTCCGCGCCGGCAGTCAGCCCGCCGACCAAATAGCGTTCGAGGAACAGGTAGATCAGGATAATCGGCACCGAGACGAACACGGCCGCCGCCGAAATCTCGTTCCAGTCGGTGACGTACTCGCCCTTCATCGTGGTAATGCCGAGATTGGCCGTCCAACTCCCCTGCGCATTGGTGAGAAAGGTGCGGGCATAGGCATAATCGGCCCAGGAGAGAACGAAGGCGTAAAGGGCGGTCGCGGCAAGCCCCGGCGTTGCAACCGGAAGCACCACCCGAAACAGGGCGCCAAGCGGAGAGCAGCCATCGACCATGGCCGCCTGCTCCAGTTCGCGCGGGATCGTGTCGAAGTAGCCCTTCAGCATCCATGTGGTGAAGGGAATGATCAGCGTCGCATGGGCGAGCACCAGCGACCAGAGGCTTCCGATCAGCCCCACAGAGCGGAAAATTCCGAAAAGCGGAATGACGAGCAGCGTTGCCGGCAGCATCTTCGCCGTGAGAATGAAGAGACCGAGCGATCGCCCGCCCTTCACGCTGAAACGCGACAGGCTGTAGCCCGCGAAGACCGAAACGACCATCGACAGGGCTACAGAACCGAGCGCCGCGAGCGTCGAATTCCACAGCCACAGGAGGATCGGTCGCTCGGTCGCCACTTTGGCGAAGGTGCTCCACTGCGGCTCTGCCGGCCAAAAGGACGGCGGCAACTGGCGGATTTCCGCGAGCGTCGACAGCGCCGTGACGAACAGCCAATAGATCGGAAAGAGAAGGACGCCGCAGACGACGGCAAGGCCGGCATAGAGCGCGAGCGTTTGAAGGGTTGTGCGCTGCATAGCTCGACCTCCTAATACATTGCCTGGGACTTGCGGCCGAGCATCAACAGGCTGGCGACGACGCACAGCACGAGCGTTACGATGCCGATCGCGGAGGCGTAACCCATGTTGAAGAAGCCGAAAGCCTGATTGTAGGTCATGATCGAGAGCGTTTGCGTCGCCTTGAGCGGCCCGCCGTCGGTCAGCACTTTGATGATCGAGAAATCCCGGAAGACCCAAAGGACGACGAGCACCGACGTGACGCCGAGAACGGGCATGAGCACGGGAATGGTGATGTACCAGAAGCGCTGGAAGGCGTTCGCGCCATCGACCTTGGCGGCGTTGTAGAAATCTTCCGGAATAGACTGCAAACCGGCAAGCGTCATGATGGAGACGAAGGGGTAACCCTTCCAGATCATCGTTATCGCCACCACCCAGAACGCGGCGGTCGGCTCGGAGAACCAGTTTATCATCTGGCTCGTGATGCCGAGCTTGATGAAGAGCCAGTTCATCAGACCGAAGGAAGAATCGAATATCCAGGCGAAAATGACGACGGCGATGACTTCCGGAACGGCCCAGGGCAGAGCCACGAAGAGACGCGCCAGCGTCCGCCCCTTGAAACGGTTATTGACCAGCAAGGCCGTGCCCAGACCGACGGCGAAACAGGCTGCACTGACGACCACGACCAACTTGATCGTCACCCAGCACGATTTCCAGAATTCCGGCGACGTGAACAGCTTGTGGTAGTTTTCCAATGTGAACGACTTGCGCGGTGCGCTGAGCGTCGCCATGCCGATCTTCTGGAAAGACAAGTCCAGCGACACGAACAGCGGATAGACGATGATCAGGGCCACTAGCGCGACCGCCGGCAACAACAACAGGTAGCCCAGCCAATGCTGCCGACTTGGGCGTGCCAGATCGAGGAAGCGTACGCTCATTTTTGCCTCTTGGTTTTTGCCGGGGGGACCAGGCGCCGCTGCGGGCGCCGGGTGCCCCTCATGTGCCGAGGGTCGCAAACGCCTATTGAAGCGCCTCGGCCTTCTCGTGCATCGTCTTGGCGACGGCTGCAGGATCGAGATCTTCGATAATCATTCTCTGCGCCTCCTCCTGGATCATTTTCGAGAACTCGTTGAACTGGATCTCGAGGCCGACCGGAATGCGGTCGATCTTGTGCTCTGCCGCAGCCTTCTGCGACTTCACCATCAGATCGAAATGCGGAATCTGCGCTTTGGCTTCGGTGAGATCGGCGCGCGGGCTCGGCGGCGTCGAGGCGGCAAGCGTCGCGAAGCTGGTCTGGAATTTGTCCGAAGTCGCAATTGCGATGAAGTCCCAGACAAGCTGCTTCTTCTCTTCCGAAATCTCGCTCGGCATCGCCAGAATGTTGGATGACCCTCCCAGCGGCGGGTCGAAGGGAACGCTGGCAAGCTTCAGCTTATCCTTTGCCGCTCCCTGCTGCATGATGGAATAGATCCAGGGACCGTCGACCTTCAGCGCGATCTTTCCATCGGCGAAGAGTTTCCGGACCTCGCCCGCCGAGAGATCGCGCGGGGTCAGGTTTTCCTTGACCACGGTTTTCCATCGGGCCAGGCCCTCGACCATTTCGGGGGTGTCGATGGTCACCTTGCCTTCGGCATTGGTGAAGCGTGCGCCGGCATCGAAAAGATAGCTCGCCATTTCGGCGATATACTGCCCGCCGCCACCTTTGGTCTCGTGGCCGGTTCCGAACTGGTCGACGATGCCGTCGCCGTTTAGGTCCTTGGTGGTCGCACGGGCCGCTTCGAGGAACTGCTCGTAATTGGTGGGGACCGCGACGCCCGCCTGCTTCAGCATCTCCTCGTTATAGCCGAAGATCGTGCCGTAATAGAGCATCATGATGCAGACGGTCGTATCCTGGAACTTGCAGATGTCCTGTCCGCTCCATCCATCGAGATTGAGCCCCGCCTTCTCGACCCAGGGACCAAGGTCCTCCAGCCAGCCATTGTTCGCGAAGGTCTGAAATTCGAAGGAGGCCAAGTGAACGATGTCCGGCGGCGTTCCGCCTGCAAACAGCGTCGTCATGGTGTCGGCATAGGCGCTGCGTTCCACCTTGGTCCACTCGATCGAATTGCCGGGGTGCTTTGCCTCCCACTCCTTGATCACCGTGCCCCACCAATCACCGATGCCCTTCTCGTCCTTCTGCCACGAGACGAATTTGAGCACTTCCGCCTTGGCGGTGGCCGGCAGGGCCGTGCAAGCCAGCATCGCTGCGACGGTCGTCGCGACGGCATATTTCCGGATGATTTTCATGTTTTCCTCCACTCCTCCGCACCTATTCGATTTCAATTTCTTTTCAGAAGCGCGAGCGCCTCCTTCGACGGCTCGACGCCGAGTCCCGGTCCTGTCGGCAGAATGTATTGGCCCTCGGCGCAATCCATATCTCCTTCGAGAAGCCGGCGATTGGGCTCGAAAATCGAATGCTGGAACTCATGGCAATCGACATTCGCCAGCGCCGCGCTCGCCTGGAGGCTGGCCGCCAGGAAGATGCCCGAGCCTATGGTTGCATGCGGGATGATCTTGATGTGGTGCGCATGGGCGTATTCGCCGATACGCATGAATTGCGTGATGCCCTTGTGGCCCATTTCGGGCTGCACGATTGCAAGCGCGTTCCGCGCAACGCGCGGTACCATATCGTAGACGGTGCGCCATTCCTCACCGACCGCAATGGCGGTCGGGACGCTCGCCGCCACCCGGCCCAGACCCTCGACGTCCTCGGTGCGCACCGGCGCCTCGGCGAACCACAGCCCGTGCGGCTCCATTGCCCTGATCAGCGCGATCGCTTCGCTGGCAGTCTGTGCCCAATGCATGTCGCAGGCGATACGCGCCCCCGCACCGAGCCTTTCTCGCAGGGTTTCGATCTCCCTTGCGACCCCGTCATCGGCAACGGGCGAGGCAAATTTGAAGGATGAGAAGCCCTTGGCCTGCCATGATGCCGCGAGTTCTGCGCGTTTTACGCGCGTATCCTCGGGCAGCCCGGAAATGTAAGCGTCGATCCTGTCGCGCCTCCGGCCGCCGAGCAGCTTGCAAACCGGCAGACCGGCGAGCTTGCCAGCCAAGTCCCACAGCGCGATGTCGATCGCAGCGAGCGCATCGACGTAAAAGCCGCCGGTATAGCCGCGCACCCGCATCAGATCATAGAGATCGTCATGGATCGCTGCCGCATCGAATGGGTCGCGGCCCATGGTGAAATCCGCGAGAAGATCGTCGATGATCTCCATCGTCGCCCGCGGCGCGACCAATCCATAGGTTTCGCCCCAGCCCACGGCGCCGTTTTCGGTCTCGATGCGGACGAGCACGCTGCGATCGTATGTCGGATAGACCGTGCGATTGCCCTTGCGGACCAGGTACCCGCGCCCGTTCGGCTCCTCGCCCGGGCGCGCCTTGCCGAGATAGGGTTTGTCGCGCGGCAAGGTGAGCGTGAAGCTCTCAATCTTTTTGACGCGATCGCTCATGCACCCGGCCCTCTCTTTGCGCGCCCGAAGGATTTCACGCCACACTCCTGCAGGCATCGTTCGATGTCGCGCAGGGCCATTGCGTCGAGATCAGGGGTCGGCGCACGCACAATGGGGTTGTCTATGACCCCGCGCAAGCCGAGCACATGCTTGGTCAGCCGCATGCGGTAAACGGCCTGCAGCGCCAACAGAGGCAGCGACTTGACGTAAAGCGCTCGCGCCTCGTCCCCGCGGCCTGCGCGGTAATTTCGGTCGAGGGCGACATGCAGGTCGGCGATCTCGAGCGCCGGCATCGCCGCACATGCACCCCGATCGTACTCGTCAAGAATGTAGCGAGCGCCTCCGCCGCCGATGACACCCAGTAAATGCTCGGGCGCGTCCGCAAGAATGGCGGTAATAGCCGGCCCCGCGGGAAGCGTCTCTTCCTTGACGTATCGAACAGCCGCAACCTGGCGGACGACTTCGAGGACCGCCTCGGGCGCCAGGTCCGAGCCACGCGGCGCGGGAGCATTCTGAAGGATGATTTCCGCGTCGGGCATTTGCATCGCCGAAGCGGAGAGAAAAGCGGCCACCGCGTCTGCTCCCGCCCCGATGGACTTCGGGGGTTGAATCATGAGCTGTGTAATCCCGAGCGCCAGCGCCTGCCGACCATAGGCGACGACTTCATCCACGGTCGCTGCGCTCGCGCCGGCTACGATCGGCACACTGCCATCGACCTCGGCCGAGACGGCTTCGAGAAGCGCCAGGCGCTCCTCTCCGGTCAACATTTCCACCTCGCTCGCAAAACCGGGGAACACCAGGCCCGCAACGCCCGCATCCAAAGCGAACCGGACGAGACGGCGCATCGCAGCAACATCCACCCCGTTTTCGGTGAAAGGCGTTGGGAGAACCGGGAAAATTCCTGTCAGCTGCATGGTTAGGTCCATATAATGAGACTTGTAATTTATATTGTGGACCATAGGCGAAGGTGATAGGCCGTGTCAATCGCCGAAGTTCCAAAGGAGAAGACCTTGTCCAACGCTGCACATGAACCCGTCACGGTCCTGCTCGATTGGGGCACCACAAACTTCCGGGCTTTCTTGGTGAAATCGGACGGCTCAATCACCGATGAGAAAGAAGGCGACCGGGGAATTCAGTCTGTTGCGAAAGGGGAGCACGCACGCGTCGTCAGCGAGGCCCTCGCATCCTGGCGCGCCGAATATGGCCCGCTCGACATCTTGGCGGCGGGAATGATCGGGAGCCGCAACGGATGGATCGAGATGCCCTATGTGCCGACCCCGGCGGCAGCGGCGGACCTGGCTGCCGCGTGCCGCACCATCGAACTCCCGGAGGGAGACCGGCTTACCTTTCTACCGGGACTGACGGACCCGACGGCGTTTCCATTCCCAGACGTCATGCGCGGCGAGGAGACACAGCTCGTCGGTTTCGGCCTGAAGCGGGACATCGTCGTCGTCCTGCCCGGCACCCATGCAAAATGGGCCGAGCTCAGGAACGGCCGCATCGAGCGTTTCCGCACCTTCGTCACCGGTGAAATCTACACGACGCTGGCCAACCATTCCTTCCTGTCGAAAGTCGCAACGGCCGAGCGTGACCATGCCACCGCAGCTTTCGCGAAAGGCGTCGCGCTGGCGCAGGAAGAATGCGCTCGGGCCGGCGGCTTGTTGACGCGGCTCTTTGCAGTCAGGACCGGCTGGCTTGCCGGTACGATCACGCCGGACGAAATGAAGAGCCGCCTTTCCGGGCTCATTGTCGGATGGGAGTTTGTGGAGGCGCGGGCCGGCGGCTGGTTCAAGGAAGGGGACACGATCGCCGTGGTTGGCGATGACGATCTTGTCGAGGTTTACGAGAGAGTGGCCACGGCCTTTGGCCTGGAGCTTGCGCCCGCACCGGCTGACGCGGCGATCCGGGGCGCCCTCGCGATCTCAGGGAGCCGCCTGCCCGCCGCGCAATGAAGCGCGGCGATCTCCCGGCCGCACCGTCACGAAGATCGCCGTAGATTCTTTCAGCAGCCTTTTGCTTTGAGCTCATCAGACCGGATGATGCAGGACGCTGAGGCCGCCATCCACCGTCAGGCAGGTCGCGTTCATGAAAGGGCACTCGTCGGAGATCATGAAGACGGCGGCGCGGGCGATCTCTTCTGCCGTCGCGATGCGGCCGCCCGGGTGGAGCTTCATGGTTGCCGCCTCGGCTGCCGCCGGGTCCGGGAAACTGTTCCAGTAGTCGTAAGCCTTCTGGGTCAACACATAGCCCGGCGCCAGCGCATTCACGCGAATGCCCTTTGGGGCATATTCGATACCGAGCGCCTTCGTCATGCCGAGCAGCGCGTGCTTTGCGACGGGGTAGGGAAAGGTGTGCGGAATAATGGTGAAGGCATGGGTGGAAGCGATGTTGAGGATCGCCCCGCCGCCCTCTTCGATCAGGCCAGGCAGCACCGCCTTGCAGCAGTTCCAGGCACCACGGAGGTTGATGTCGAAACAGCGCTGCCAGTCGGCATCGCTCATCTCCAGCGGCTCCGAGAAGACGTTGACCCCGGCATTGTTGACGAGCGCATTGATCGGACCGATCGATGAAGCGGCTGCCGACACCACCGCCTCGATCGCATCGGCGTCCGTAATGTCGGCTTCGGCGTAGGCGAGCGCCCGTCCCTCGCGCTGCAGCCGCTTCGACTCCATTTCAAGCAGGGGACCGTCTCGGTCGACGAGGAAGAGTGCCGCACCCTCCGACAGGAACACTTCGGCAATCGCAAGGCCGATGCCCTGCGCCGCACCGGTCACCATGATCCGCTTGCCTTTAAGCCGGTCGGTCATCCCTGCCTCCCTTCGATCCGCGTATAGTCTTCACCACTCGGCAACACTGCCGTCCGAATGGCGCCAGATCGGATTGCGCCAGCGATGCCCCTCCTTCGCGCGTTCGATCACATAGGCCTCGTCCACCTCGATGCCGAGACCGGGCCCCTGCGGAATGGAAACGAAGCCGTCTTCGTAAGCGAAGACCTCCTTGTTGGAGATGTAGTCGAGGATGTCGTTCGCCTCGTTGTAGTGGATGCCGAGGCTCTGCTCCTGGATGAAGGCGTTATAGCTAACGGCATCGACCTGCAGGCAGGCGGCAAGCGCAATCGGCCCCAGAGGGCAGTGCGGCGCCAGAGCCACGTCGTAGGCCTCGGCCATGGCGGCGATCTTGCGGCATTCGGTGATCCCGCCGGCGTGGGAAAGATCCGGTTGAATGATGTCGACGAAGCCGTCCGAGAGAACCGATTTGAAGTCCCAGCGCGAATAGAGCCTTTCGCCGAGTGCGATCGGCGTCGAGCAATGATTGGCGATTTCCCTCAGGGCTTCGCGGTTCTCGGAAAGCACGGGCTCCTCGATGAACATCAGCTTGAACTGCTCCAGTTCCTTGGCGAGTACCTTCGCCATCGGACGGTGGACCCGCCCATGGAAATCGACGCCAATGCCGATATGGGGGCCGATCGCATCGCGGATCAGCCCTATCGTCTCCACCGCCTTGTCGATCTTATCGTTGGTGTCGACGATCTGCATCTCCTCGCAGCCGTTGAGCTTGATCGCCTTGAAGCCGCGGGCGACCACCTCGCGCGCATTGTTCGCGACATCGCTCGGGCGGTCGCCGCCGATCCAGGAATAGACCTTGATCCTGTCGCGGCACTGGCCGCCGAGCAGAGAGTGGACGGGCTGACCGAGCGCCTTGCCCTTGATGTCCCAAAGCGCCTGGTCGATGCCGGCAAGCGCACTCATATGGATGGCGCCGCCGCGGTAGAACCCGCCGCGATAAAGGACGTTCCAATGGTCCTCGATCAAGAAGGGGTCCTTGCCCACGAGATAGTCCGAAAGCTCGTGAACGGCAGCTTCGACCGTCAAAGCGCGCCCCTCGACCACGGGCTCTCCCCACCCCACGACACCCTCATCGGTTTCGATCTTGAGAAACAGCCAGCGCGGCGGAACGATATAGGTGGTCAGCTTCGTGATTTTCATGAAATGCGTCCAATCTGAATAGGGATATGGCGATCCGAACGGCGTCTATGTTGCGGTCAGCCTTGCGGCGAACGCCGCTCGACGGCGACGGCAAGATCACGTGCGGCGAGGTCCAGCAACTGATCCGAACAGTTGCGCGCCGCCGCCGTGTCGCGCATCCGCAGCGCTTCGACCAACTGCCTGTGGATTTCCACGGCGTCGCCGCAAGTGTCCGCAGCCTCGTTCGAGGCTTGCAGAGAGAATTTGAGGCCGGCCTGGATGATGCTCGCCAGCTGCTGAAACACCTGATTGTGGCTCGCCTTCAGGAGCGATTCGTGGAAGGCGACGTCCGCCGCAGTGAACTTCACGATGTCGCCTTCGGCGTCCCTCATCTGCTGCCAGGCGCGCTCGATCGCAGCGATTTCCTGCACCGTCGCGCGCGCGGCAGCCAGCTCCGCCGCAACCGGCTCGATTGCACGGCGCGCTTCCAGAATACAGTTCAGAAGATCGAACTGAAAAATCCGGTCGCCGATCCACTCCAGGACCTGTTGGTCGAGAATGTTCCACTCGTCCTTGCTGCAGACGACGGTGCCGACGCGCGAACGCCCGCGCACAAGGCCCTTCGATTCGAGAATCTTCAGCGATTCCCGAATCACCGTGCGGCTGACGCCGTAGCGCTCGCACAGGTCGTTCTCCCGCGGCAGGAAACTGCCTGCCGGATAGTCGTCGCCGCAGATCTCGGCGGCGATCGCCCGCGTCACATCCTTCTGGACACGGGGCCGGCGGGAAGGCGCGCCGCTCGGTTCCATCGATTGATCCTGTTGTCCTTGCACCGAAATCTCCATGCGCGGGCCGCTATTTTCCTGGGACTTGAAGCGATGCTTATCGCAATTGAGCCGAAGTGACGACCCTTCGTGCAGCACGCATTATCAGACACGCGATTATCATTCATCATACACGTCCAATTGACAAGTATGATCTTTCCATCATACACAAATGCGGCTGCTGGGAGCAGTTCGAACAGGGAGAGAAATCATGCGCTTTATCAAAGCCGTCGCTTTGGCCGGCACCGTCGCGATTCTTGCTGCAACATCCGCCTTCGCCGCCGATGTGAAGATCGGCTTCATCGTGAAGCAGCCGGAGGAGCCGTGGTTCCAGGACGAATGGAAATTCGCCGACGAAGCGGCCAAGGAAAAGGGCTTCACGCTCGTCAAGATCGGCGCCCAGGATGGCGAAAAGGTCCAGTCGGCCATCGACAATCTCGGCGCCCAGGGCGCGCAGGGCTTCATCGTCTGCACGCCGGATGTGAAGCTCGGCCCAGGCATCGTCGCCAAGGCGGCAGCCAACGACCTCAAGTTGATGACGGTCGACGATCGGCTGGTCAACGCCGACGGCAGCCCGATCGAGGACGTTCCGCATATGGGCATCTCCGCCACCAAGATCGGCGAGACCGTGGGCGAGGCGATCGTCGCGGAGATCAAGAAGCGCGGCTGGGACATGAAGGAAGTCGGCGCGATCCGCGTTTCCTACGACCAGCTCCCGACCGCCGTGGACCGGGTTGACGGCGCGCTCTCCGTTCTGAAGGCGAACGGCTTCCCCGAAGCCAACATCTTCGACGCGCCGCAGGCAAAGACGGACACCGAAGCCGCTCTCAATGCCGCGACAGTCGTTCTCAACAAGAATGCGGGGATCAAGAAGTGGATCGCCGTCGGCCTTAACGACGAAGCCGTGCTTGGTGCAGTGCGTGCCACCGAGACGGTCGGCATCCCCGCAGACAGCATGATCGGCATCGGCATCGGCGGCGCGGACTCCGCGATCAACGAGTTCAAGAAGCCTTCCGCGACGGGCTTCTACGGCACCGTCATCATCTCGCCGAAACGCCACGGCTACGAGACGGCCCTCAACATGTACGAGTGGATCGCCAACGGCAAGGAACCGGAAAAACTGATCCTGACCGCCGGCCAGCTCGCGCTGCGCGACAACTATGAGGCCGTCCGCAAGGAACTCGGCATCGAGTGAGCCCTGCCCCGACTGAAACGAGCCCGGTGTCGCCAAGCGCCGGGCGTCCTTCCCGGAGCGCTGCAATGCAGGACTTTCTGGAATTCCAATCGATTTCAAAAGGCTATCCCGGCGTTCAGGCGCTGTCGGAGGTCTCCTTCTCTGTACGCAAGGGCGCGGTTCACGGGCTGATGGGAGAAAACGGAGCCGGGAAGTCCACCTTGATACGGGTGCTCTCCGGAGACCAGGCGGCCGATACCGGCGAGATCCGCATCGACGGCGAGCCGCAGCACTATCGTTCCGTACGCGATGCCTTCAACGCGGGCGTCATCGTCATCCATCAGGAACTGCAGCTCGTACCGGAGCTGACGGTCGCCGAAAACCTTTGGCTCGGCCGCTTCCCCGGCAATGCCGGCGTCATCGACCGTCGACAATTGGTTCGCGTCGTCTCCGACAGGCTTAAAGAAATCGGTATCGACGTCGATCCCGAGGCGAAGGTTGCATCCCTGTCGATCGGCGAGCGGCAGATGGTCGAGATAGCCAAAGCGGTGATGACCGACGCTCGCGTGATTGCCTTGGACGAGCCCACCTCTTCGCTCTCCTCGCGAGAAAGCGAAATCCTCTTCGCCCTGATCGAAAGATTGCGGTCGAACGGCACGGTCATCCTCTATGTCTCGCATCGGCTGGACGAAATCTTCCGCCTGTGCGACAGCCTGACCGTGCTGAGAGATGGCCGGCTCGCAGCCCATCATTCGGACATTTCGAAAGTCGGCCGCGAGCAGATCATCGCCGAGATGGTCGGGCGCGGAATTTCGAACATCTGGGGTTGGCGCGCCCGGACGCTCGGAGCTGCGAGGCTTTCGGTCGAAGGCGTTTCCGGGACCACCCTGCCCCAACCGATCAGCTTTGCCGTCCGCGCCGGCGAGATTCTCGGCTTCTTCGGCTTGATCGGCGCGGGCCGCAGCGAAATGGCCCGTTTGATCTATGGCGCCGATCGCCGGCGGCAGGGCAAGGTTCTGGTGGACAGCGTCGCCGTACCGGCGAACAGCCCGCGACTGTCGATCCGTGCCGGCGTCGTTCTGTGCCCGGAAGACAGGAAGTCCGATGGCATCGTGCACGGGCGCTCGATCGAGGAGAACATGGCGATCTCCTCCCGCCGTCATTTCTCGCCCTTCGGGGTTGTCGACAAGCGTAAGGAGGCGGACCTTGCCGAGCGTTTCATCGCGAAGCTGCGGGTGCGCACGCCCTCGCGCCACCAGGACATCGTCAACCTTTCCGGCGGAAACCAGCAGAAGGTGATCCTTGGCCGCTGGCTGTCGGAAGAGGGCGTCAAGGTGCTTCTGATCGACGAGCCGACCCGCGGCATCGATGTCGGCGCGAAATCGGAAATATACGAGATTCTTTACGAGCTTGCGGCTCAAGGCATGGCGATCGTCGTCATTTCGAGCGAACTGCCCGAAGTCATGGGGATTGCGGACCGCATTCTCGTGATGTGCGAGGGTCGGATCGCGGCCGAAATCGACCGGAGCGATTTTGACGAACACCGGATACTCGCAGCAGCACTTCCGGATGCCTCAGCCACGACGGCCACTCTTCCCGAACAGGTAAGCTGACCATGACGACTTCCTTGAAAAAAATTCTTCTCGGCGAACAGGGCCTGCTGGTGATCTTTGCCGCCGCCTTCGTGGTGGTGTCTCTGACGGTTCCGAACTTCCTCACCGAGCGCAACATGCTCGGCTTGCTGCAATCGGTGGTGACCATCGGCGTCGTCGCCTGCACCATGATGTTCTGCCTGGCATCACGCGACTTCGATCTTTCGGTCGGCTCTACCGTAGCCTTCTCGGGAATGGTTGCCGTAATGGCGTCGAACGCGACGGGCTCGATCGTGCTCGGCCTTCTGGCGGCTCTTGCCTGCGGTGGGATCGTTGGTCTCGCGAACGGCATCGTGATCGCCCGTTTCCGCATCAATGCGCTCATAACGACGCTGGCGACGATGCAGATCGTACGCGGCTTCGCCTTGATTGCTTCGGACGGCCGTGCCGTCGGGATCAACGATCCGGCATTCTACCAGCTCTCTCTGTCGAAGTTCCTGACGGTACCCACGCCGATCTGGGTGATGGCCCTCTTTTTCATCGTGTTCGGTTTCCTGCTCAACCGGACCGTCTTCGGCAAGAACACCCTTGCGATCGGCGGCAACCCGGAGGCCTCGCGGCTGGCCGGCGTCGACGTTGCGCGAATGCGCATCTGGATCTTCGCCCTGCAGGGGCTGGTATGTGCGGTAGCAGGGGTGCTACTCGCCTCGCGCATCACTTCGGGTCAGCCGAATGCGGCCACCGGGCTCGAACTCTCGGTGATTTCCGCCTGCGTTCTCGGCGGCGTCTCGCTTGCCGGCGGCCGGGCGACCATGACCGGGGTCGTCGTCGGCGTTCTGATCATGGGTATTGCCGAGAATGTCATGAACCTGCTTAACATCCAGGCCTTCTACCAGTATGTGGTGCGTGGTCTCATCCTGCTGATTGCGGTCCTCCTCGACAATATGCGCTCTGTCGCCGGCAGGCCGCGAGGGTGATTTCCGGCACGAAGGACGCAGGTCCCTCGGTTCTCAATCCTTAGTCCTCTCCCTGTCACAGAAATCATGCCAGCCCAAACCCTTGGGCTGGCTTTACGCGTTTCGCCGCAGCGCCTGCCTTGGTGAAATATATTTCACATATAGAAATATATTGACATACTTCCTTTCCTAGCGTTACCTGCCTCTACCGGACTTCGAGGAGGAAGAACGGATTTCACGAACACAGCGGCCGCCTTTGGCGCGCCGACGCGCTTTTTGGGAGGGGCTTCGGCCTCGAGGAGGACTCTTGCGCAATTTTCTCAGCACGACCGCGATGGCGGTCCTCGCAACCACGCTTCTTGCCGGCACGGGTGCCGCCGCGACGGACAACCCGTTCCGCTGCAAGCCGGGCGAAAAATACGTCATGAACGTGATGGTGTCGGGCGTCGAATACTGGTTCCCGGTCTACGAGATGTTCAAGCAGGCCGGCCAGCAGTTCGGCTGCGAGACGGAATACACCGGAACGCCGGAATATGACGTCAACAAGCAGATCGCCAGCTTCGACCAAGCCTTGGCGCAGAACCCGGCCGGCATTCTGGTTCATCCGATGAATTCGGATCCGTTTATCGAGCCTATCAACCGGGCGACCGACCAGGGCACGGCGGTCGTGACCTTCGCCGCGGATTCTCCCCTGTCGAAGCGCGTTTCCTACATCACCTCCGACAACACACGCGAAGGCGTCTACGCCGCCGACAAGATCGCCGAAAAGCTCGGGGGCAAGGGTGAATATGCGGTGCTCGAAAATCCCGGCCAGGACAATCACGACAAGCGCATCGCAGCCTTTATCGCCCGCATGGAGGAGAAATGGCCCGACATGAAGCTCGTCGGGCGGGCCGCTTCCAACCAGGACCCTAACAAAGCCTATCAGGGACTCACGAGCCTCATCCAGGCCAACCCCAATCTCGGTGCCGTGTTCATGCCCGAGGCAAATTCGGCGATCGGCGCGGCGCAGGCGAACAAGGAAACGGGCGGCAAGGTCCTCGTCATGTGCGCCGACGTCAACGCCAATATTCTCGACATGATCAAGGCGGGCGAGGTCTTCGGCTCGATCAACCCCAATCAGGGCATGCAGGGCTATATGGGGTTCCTGCTGCTCTGGCTCGCCAAGCACCCGGAGCTCATCGACCCGATGAACGACGCCAAGCGATCCGGCTTCAATCCGATGAGCATCCCCGTCGTCGACAACGGGCTCTCGATCGTCACGGCCGATAACGCCGACGATTTCTACTGGGACAAGTACCTGAAACGCCGCGGTACCAAGGGCATTGAGGAATAAGATCGCATGGGCGGCCGCCCGGGTCCTTGCTCCGGGCGGCCGACGAGGCGGGAGGGGAAAATCGCGATGACGTCAGAGACCGTGCTGGAGATCCGCAATGTCAGCAAGCATTTCGGCGCCGTGAAGGCGTTGACAGGCGTAGACTTTCGGCTCGAACGAGGCGAAGTTCACGCGCTTTGCGGCGAGAACGGCGCCGGCAAGTCGACACTGATGAACGTCATTGCCGGCGTGCTGCACCCGTCGGACGGGGAAGTCCTCATCGAAGGCGCACCCGTGAAGATTGCCTCGCCCGCAGTCGCACAGTCGCTCGGCATCGGCCTGGTGCATCAGGAGATCGCGCTTTGCCCCGACGCGACAATTGCCGAAAACATGTTCATGGCGGCGACGAACCGCCGACGCTCGGCTTTGATGAACTACGCTCAGCTGGAGCGCGACGCGCAGGCCGTAATGAATCGTCTGGCCCAGATCGACGTCAGCCGGAAGGTCGGCGACCTGCCGATCTCCAGTCAGCAGCTCGTCGAGATTGCCAAGGCGCTGACGCTCGATTGCCGCGTGCTTATCTTTGACGAGCCGACGGCGGCGCTGACAGAGACCGAAGCGCAGGTGCTCTTCGGCATCATCCGCGATCTCAGGGCGCGCGGCATCTCGATCATCTATATCAGCCACCGCATGGCAGAGGTGTTCGATCTCTGCGACCGGGTGACCGTCTTGCGCGACGGGCGCTATGTTGCGACGGAAAAGATAGCGGACGTCACTCCTGACGATGTCGTCCGACTGATGGTCGGCCGCGAGATCAGCCAGCTTTATCCGGACAAGCCGCATCCCTCCGAACGCCTGGGCGAACCGATTCTTTCAGTCCGCGATCTCGGCGATGACGCACGCTTCCGCAACGTCAGCTTCGTGCTCCGCCACGGCGAAATTCTCGGCGTGGGTGGCCTGATCGGCTCCGGGCGGACGGAAATTGCCGAGGGCATCTGCGCACTGCGACCGGTGACGCAAGGCGAAATCCGGCTGCATGACCAGGTGCTTCGTCTGCGGCGCTATTCCGACGCGGCCAAAGCCGGCGTCGTCTATCTTTCGGAGGACCGGAAGGGATCCGGCGTTTTCCTCGATCTCTCGATCGCCCAGAACATTGCCGCACTCGATCTGAAGGCATTGACCTCACTTGGCCTGCTCAACTCCCGCAAGGAAAGAGTGCTCGCCGAGGACCTGACCCGCAGGCTTGGTGTCCGGATGGGCGGCGTCGACATGCCGGTCTCCTCGCTATCGGGCGGCAACCAGCAGAAGGTGGCGATCGCTAAGCAGCTGGCCGTCGATCCAAAGGTGATCCTGATGGACGAGCCGACTCGCGGCATCGATGTCGGCGCCAAATCGGAAATCCACCGCCTGCTGCGCGAGCTTGCCCATGCCGGCATCGGCATTCTGGTCATCTCGTCCGAACTGCCGGAGCTGATCGGCCTTTGCGACCGCGTCCTGGTGGTGCGCGAAGGACGGATCGCAGGCGAGGTATCGGGCGACGAAATGACCGAGGAGGCGATCATGCGGCTTGCGTCCGGCATCGGCTCGGCAAGCGAAACCAACTTGAAGGCATCCGGGCATGCTGCCTGAAGAAGCGGGAGACAGGACTATGGCAGTCGATACATTGGCGGTCGCGGGAAAAACGCGCAGGCCGGCATGGAAGCGGATCGGCACGATGCGCGAGGCCGGACTGATTGCGATCATCCTTTCGCTCTCGGTGATCATGAGCTTCGCCTCGCCGCATTTCCTGACGCTTGGCAATTTCCGGGCAATGCTCATGTCCTTCTCGGTCGAGGGCATCGTCGTCGTCGGCATGACGATCCTGCTGATCGTCGGCGGCATCGATCTTTCGGTCGGCTCCGTCGTCTGCTTCTCGATGGTGCTCTCCGGCTCGCTCTTCCTGATCGGCGTCGATCCCTGGACGGCATCGCTCGTCGGAATTGCCGCCAGTGCCGCCATCGGCTGCATCATGGGCTTCTTCGTCACCGTGGTCGGGCTCAACCACTTCATCACATCGCTTGCGGCCATGGTGATCGTTCGCGGTCTCTGCCTCGTCATCACCAAGGGCACGCCGCTTTCGCTCTTCACCTTGCCGCCGGCATTCAAGGCGGTCGGCCAGAGTACCCTCTTCGGGGTTCCCTATGTGATCCTGATCTTCATCGCCGTCGTCGCCGCCTTCGATTTCCTGCTGCGCCGGGCAACCGCCTTCCGCAAGGTCTTCTACACCGGCAGCAACGAGAAGGCCGCGCTCTACTCCGGCATCAAGACGAAGGAGGTCAAATTCTGGGTGACGGTGCTTTGCGCGACGCTTTCCGGCGTGGCGGGGACGATCTACATGTCACGCTTCGGCGCGGCGACGCCGACCTTCGGGGTGGGCATGGAGCTCAACATCATCGCCGCGGCGGTGATCGGCGGCGCCTCGCTGAATGGCGGCTCGGGCACGATCCTCGGTGCCATCCTCGGCATCGCCCTGCTCTCCGTCGTCACGAGCTCGCTGATCCTGCTCGACGTTTCGGTGTACTGGCAGGATATGATCAAGGGCTGCATACTGCTCGCCGCCGTTTCGATCGATCACTTGCTGCACAAGCGGAAGGCTCTCTGACATGGCGAACGCCAAACCGAAATCACAATCCGCCCCGCGCGAAGAAATCGTCATCGCCAGGCAGATGCATCAAGCCCTGGTGCTGCACTTCCTGGAGGGTTTGACACAGGCGCAGATCGCCGACCAGCTCGGGATCTCGCATGCGACCGTCAACCGCCTCATCAAGCGTGGGCGCCAGCTTGGCCTCGTCGAGATCAAGATCAAGTCGCCGGTCGAGCCATTGGTGGAAATCGAAGAACAACTGCTGGCGCTCGGAGGCATCCGCCGCGCGGTCGTCGTGCCGACGGTCTCGGACAATCCCCAGATCGCCCTGCATTCGGTCGGCGAAGCCGCGGCACGGCTCATGCTCGAACAGATCGCCGACGGAGACACGATCTGCATCACCGGCGGCAAGGGGGTGAGCGCCGTGGTTGCCGGCTTGCAGCCGTCGCGCCGCTTCGATATCGAGGTTATTCCCGCGACCGGCTGCGTTCAAGGCAAGCACTATACCGACGTCAACCACGTCGCCACCCTGATGGCAGACCGGCTCGGCGGGCATTCCTTCCAGATACACGCGCCGCTCTTCGCCGACAGCGAAGCGGAACGGAAAATGCTGCTCGGCATGCGCTCGGTCGCCGACGTCTTCAAGCGGGCGCGCGACGCGAAGATCGCCGTGGTCGGCATCGGCTCCATCCTTTCGGACGATTCCAGCTACTACGACCTGCACCCCTCCTCCAGCACCGATCGCGAAGCGATCGAGCAATCCGGCGCCTCCTGCGAACTGCTGGCGCATCTGCTCGACGATTGCGGGCGCGTCTGCGGCTACGGGCTCAATCGGCGTCTGGTTTCGCTGACGCTCTCCGAATTCGCTTCGATCCCAACGAAGATCGGTGTCGCAAGCGGGCCCAGCAAAGCGGGGCCGATCTTAAGCGTCATGCGCGGCAATCATCTGGACACGCTCGTCACGGATCAGGCGACGGGAGCGCGCATTCTCGAACTGGCCAAGGAAGGCGGAGAGCGTTCATGAATGGACAACAAATCATGCGGGAGATCGGCCGCTCCGGGGTCGCAGCCTCAGCGGTCGGCCTCGGCACCTGGGCAATCGGCGGCTGGATGTGGGGCGGTACGGACGAACGGGAATCGGTCGCCGCCATCCATGCCTCCCTGGATGCAGGCGTGACGCTGATCGACACGGCACCCGCCTATGGTCTCGGGCGGGCGGAAGAGATCGTCGGCAAGGCGCTTTCCGGGCGCCGCGACAAGGCGGTGATCGCAACGAAGTGCGGCCTCGTCTGGCACACACGGCAGGGCAGTCACTTCTTCGACGAGAACGGCAGGCCCGTCCATCGCCATCTCGGCCGAGAATCGATATTCCACGAGGTGGAACAGAGCCTCAGACGGCTCGCCACCGACTATATCGACCTCTACATCACCCATTGGCAGGACCCGACGACGCCGATCGAGGAAACCATGCGGGCGCTCGAGGACCTGCGCGCCGCCGGCAAGATCCGGGCGATCGGCGCCAGCAATGTCAACCTGGAAGAACTCGAAATCTATGTGAAGATCGGCGGTCTAGATGCGATCCAGGAACGGTTCAGCATGCTCGACCGGGAGATCGAAGCGCAACTCCTGCCGGTCACGACGGCAAACGGCGTGGCGACGCTCAGCTATTCGTCTCTCGCTCTGGGCCTTCTCTCCGGCTCGATCGGGCCGGAACGCGTCTTTTCCGGTGACGACCAGCGCAGGGACAATCCGCGTTTCTCCGTCGCAAACCGGGAGAAGGTCACGCGCTTCGCCGAAGCGATAAGGCCGATCGCGCAAGAGCACGAGGCATCGATCGCCCAGATCGTCATCGCCTGGACCCTGGCGCAACCCGGCATCACCTTCGCGCTTTGCGGCGCGCGTAATCCCGTCCAGGCGCTCGACAATGCAAGAGCCGGCACGATCCGGCTCAGCGCGGAGCACCTCTCGACGGTCGAGGCGGCAATAGCGGCTGAGCTGGCGAATATGGACAGGTAACGGAACCGCCCCATGACAAGGACAGAGATTTTGGACGGGCTCCGCCGGAGCCCGAAGGTGGACGTCTGCGTCCTTGGCGGCGGCATTAACGGGCTCAGCGTCTTTCGCGAGCTCGCGCTGCAGGGGCTACGCGTCCTGCTCGTCGAGAAGCACGATTACTGCTCGGGCGCGAGTGCTGCGCTGTCGCGCATGGTGCATGGCGGCCTGCGCTACCTCGAAAACGGCGAGTTCACGCTGGTGAAGGAGTCGCTCGTGGAGCGCGACCGGCTTCTCAGGAACGCGCCGCACCTCGTGGCGCCACTTGCGACGACGGTTCCCGTCTTCGACATCTTCTCCGGCCTCGCCAATGGGATCGTTCGCCTTCTCGGCTTGAGCCGCCGGCCGAGCCGCCGCGGGGCCATCGCGATCAAGGCCGGACTTTCGATCTACGACTTGCTGACGCGCAAGCGGGCACTGATGCCGCGCCACCGGTTCCGCGGCCGTCGTGCGACGCTGGCGAAATGGCCGGCGCTCAACCCGAAGATACGCAGTTCCGCCACCTATTACGATGCCTGGGTGAGCCACCCCGAGCGGATCGGCATGGAGCTGTTGCGGGACGGGCTGTCCGCCTCGAGCGAGGCGGCGGCGCTGAACTATGCCGAGCTTCGCCGAAACGAGGCCGGCAAATACATCATCGCCGACGGCATCGATGGGGTCGGCGTCGAAATCGAGCCCAGTCTGATCGTCAACGCGACCGGCGGTTGGATCGACATCACCAATGGCGCGCTGTTGCCGCCGGATCAGCCCTCGACCCCGCTGATGGGCGGCACGAAGGGATCGCATCTCATCATCGACAATATGGATCTGCGCGACGCGCTCGGCGATCACATGATCTATTACGAGAACGAGGACGGCCGCATCTGCATCCTCTTTCCCTATTTCGGCAAGGTGCTGGTCGGTTCGACCGACATCCGGGTCGACGATCCCGGGACGGTCAAGTGCGAGGAAGAGGAGCGCGATTACATCCTGCAGTCGCTGGCCTTCGTCTTGCCTGGTATCGAGATCGGGCAGGAGGAAATCGTCTTCCAGTTCTCCGGCGTGCGACCGCTGCCCGCCAGCAGCGACAGTTTCACCGGCCGCATCCCGCGCGACCATTTCTGCACCACGATCGAGAGCGCCGGCACGCCGGTACTGTGCATGATCGGCGGCAAGTGGACGACCTTTCGCTCCTTCGGCGAACTTGCAGCCGATACTGCGCTGGAACGCCTCGGCCTTTCACGCCGCGTCTCGACGGCTGACCGCGCCATCGGCGGAGGGCGGGGATTTCCGGCCGATCGCGAAAGCTGGATTGCCGCCTTGGCCGCTCGCTGCGGCCTGCCACCGCCGCACGTCGCCGAATTGTTCTCCCGCTACGGAACGGAGGCGGAGGCGCTGGCGGCTTTCATAGGCCAGGGAAGCGATGCCGTGATCCCGGGCGCCGCTCATACGATGCGGGAACTTCTGTTCCTGATCCGCAACGAGGCGGTCGAGCATCTGGACGATCTGCTCTTGCGCCGCACGACGCTCGCGATTTCGGGCACGCTCTCGCTCGCCATTCTCGACGCTGCGCTCGAACTGCTGACGGAGGAGAAGGCGTGGTCCGAGGCGCGCCGCCTGAGTGAGCGGAACCGGTGCCTGGCGCTCCTGCGAGACCGGCACGGGGTCGACGAGAAAGCCCTTGCAACCCGAATGCCGTCCCCATTGGCGAAGGCCGTCGCGGCGAGTTGATACCGCAATTTGCGGTGGCCCCGACCCAGGCTGCCGCGCAACCTTCGACGAAGGAGAAAAGCATGAGAATCAATAGCAAGGTGCGGATGAACCGCCTGTTCAACGGCGGACGCTGCCTCGACGTGGCGATCGATCACGGCGTCTGCAACGAGCCATCCTTCCTGGGCGGACTCGAGAACATGGAGTCCGTGGTGAAGACACTCACCGCAGCGGCGCCCGACGCGATCCAGATGAACTACGGCCAGGCCGATCTGCTGCAGGATCTGCCCGGAAAGGACAAGCCGGCGCTCGTCATGCGCATCGACATGGGCAATCCCTATAACCGCGTCCGCCATCGCGACATGTGGGCGGTGCTGCAAAACGAGGCCGAGCCGCTGATTGGGGCGCTGGCCATGGATGCGGCCTGCGTCGTCGTCAACCTGTTCATGCTGCCGGACGAACCGGATCTTTTCCGCCAATGCGTGCAGAACATCGCCCGCGTCCGGGCCGATTGCGACAAATACGGCATGCCACTGATGATAGAGCCGCTCGTCATGCAGCCGGTTACCGAGGATGGCGGCTACATGGTGGACGGCGATGCCGACAAGATCGTCACGCTGACACGGCTTGCCCGGGAGATGGGCGCCGATATCGTCAAGGCGGACCCGACCACCGATGCGGACGAATTCCACCGGGTGGTCGAAGCGGCGCGTTGCCCGGTTCTCGTTCGCGGCGGCGGCAAGGAGGATCTGAGATCCGTCTTCGACAAGTCGGCGGCCTTGATGAAGCAGGGCGCGATGGGCATGGTCTACGGGCGCAATGTCTATCAGCACTCCAATCCGAATGCCGTGGTGCGCGGATTGATGGCGATCGTTCACGACAATGCGAGCGGCGAAGAGGCTTTTGCGCTGTATCGTCAAGGTTGATCGGATATCGGACCTTGGGAGGGGTTCAGCATGGGAGATTATCTTTTGGGCCTAGATGCCGGCAACACCATCATCAAGGCGGTGATCTTCGACCGGCAGGGTAAGGAAATCGCTTCGGCCGCGGCGGAAGGGCACAGCCGGATGCCGTTCCCAGGCCATGTCGAGCGCAGCCTGGACGAGCTATGGGAGAATGCCCGCCGGGTCATCCGCACATGTGTCGATGAGGCCGGGATCGACGGCAGCGAAATCGCCGCCATCGGCTGCGCCGGCCATGGCAACGGGCTCTACGCGCTCGACCATGAGGGGCGTCCGCTTCTCGGCATACAGTCGCTCGACACCCGGGCGGCGGCGCTTGTTGAAGAGTGGAGGTCGGAAGGTGTCGGCGACCGGACCTATCCGATCGGTCAGCAACGGCCCTGGCCTTCGCAGACCCCCACTCTTCTCGCCTGGCTGAAACGACATCGGCCGGAGGTCTTCGCCAGCATCGGCACGGTCTTTCTCTGCAAGGATTTCATCGTCAACCGGCTGACGGGCGCGCGCGTCAGCGACGTCTCGGACATGACCGGCTGCGGTTTGCTCAACGTCGCCGGCCGGCACTACGACCGGGAACTCATGGCAGCTTACGGGCTCTCCGAAACGATTGACCTCCTGCCGCCGCTGGTGGAAAGCGCCGACGTCGCCGGTCGCATCACCGAAGCGGCCGCAGCCGAGACGGGGCTTGCCGCCGGAACGCCGGTGGTCGGCGGGCTCTTCGACGTGGTCGCCTCGGCGATCGGCTCGGGGGTCACCCGCACCGGGGCAGCTTCCATCATCGCCGGGACCTGGAGCATCAATCAGGTGATCATCGAAAGCCCGGAGCTCGAGGGACCGGTGTTCATGTCCTCCACCTTCGACCGCGACCGCTATATGGCGATCGAGTCCAGCGCGACCTCCGCCGCAAACCTCGAATGGCTGGTGCGGGAGTTCTTTTCCGAGGTGCGCTCCGATGGGCGCTCGCCCTTCGACCTCTGCTGCGAGCTCGCCTCCTCAAGCGATCCGGCCTCCGACGACCCCATCTACCACCCCTATCTCTACGGCGCCCAGCAGGACGGCAGCGCGCGCGCCGGGTTCTATGGGATCGCCGGCTGGCACACGAAAGGCCACCTCGTGCGCGCGGTACTCGAAGGCGTGGCTTTCGGTCACCGCCAGCACATAGAGACGATGCGCAAAGCAGGTGCGGCCTTCGACGAGGCGATACTCTCCGGCGGCGGTTCGCGCAGTCTCATATGGCCGCAGATATTCGCCGACGTCCTCGGCGTCCCAGTCTCCGTGGCCCGCTCGCGTGAGACGGGCGCCCTGGGGGCGGCAATCGCAGCCGGCACCGGCGTCGGCATTTTCTCCGACTTCGCCGAGGGTGCGGCCGCGATGGTGAGAACCGAACGGCACTATCGCCCGAACAGGGCGCTGGAGGCCCATTATGCCCGGCGATACCCGCTTTACAGGGACATCGCGGACGCCATGACGCCGATCTGGCGACGGCTTTCGGCAATGCAGGCCATCACGGCGGGAGTTGCGGCGTGAACGCGAATATGAACGAGACGATCGCCGATGCGGGCAGTTACGATTTCATCGTCATCGGCGCCGGCTCCGCGGGCTGCGTCCTTGCCAACCGCCTTTCCGCCGACCCGAAAAACCGGGTCCTGCTGCTCGAAGCCGGCGGCAGCGACCGTTATCACTGGGTGCATGTGCCGATCGGCTATCTCTACTGCATGGGCAATCCGCGCACCGACTGGATGATGAGGACGGCCGCGGAACCCGGTCTCAACGGCCGCAGCCTCCCCTATCCTCGCGGCAAGCTGCTCGGCGGCTGCTCTTCCATCAACGGCATGATCTATATGCGTGGGCAGGCGGCCGACTACGACGGCTGGCGCCAGGCCGGTAATACCGGCTGGGGCTGGGACGATGTTTTGCCCTATTTCCTGAAGTCGGAGGACAACTTCCGCGGCAAGTCGCCGTTGCATGGCGCCGGCGGGGAATGGCGAGTCGAACGCCAGCGTCTGTCTTGGCCGATCCTTGATGCCTTTCGCGATGCGGCCGAAGAGCTCGGCATTCCGAAGACTGAGGATTTCAACACCGGCGATAACGAGGGATCCGGCTATTTCGAGGTGAACCAGCGCGGCGGCCTGCGCTGGAACACGACCAAGGCGTTCCTGCGCCCCGCGATGAAGCGGCCGAACCTTCGGGTGCTGACGGGCGCCGAGACCGAGCGTCTGATCTTCGACGGGCGCCGGACGAAGGGCGTGCGCTTCCGGTCGGACGGCCGCATCCACGTGGCGCGCGCCACGCGCGAGGTCATCCTCTCTGCGGGCGCGATCAACTCGCCGAAAATCCTCGAACTCTCCGGGGTGGGCCGACCGGACGTCGTCTCGGCAGCCGGCGTGCAGGTCGTCCACCACCTCCCCGGGGTTGGCGAGAACCTGCAGGATCATCTTCAGATCCGCACCGTATTCCGGATCGAAGGCGCGAAGACGCTGAACCAGCTCTATCACAGCATTTTTTCCCGCATGGG
This sequence comes from Sinorhizobium sp. P24N7, assembly GCF_042436655.1. NCBI lineage: Bacteria > Pseudomonadati > Pseudomonadota > Alphaproteobacteria > Hyphomicrobiales > Rhizobiaceae > Sinorhizobium > Sinorhizobium sp. P24N7. The sequence continues at coordinate 146,553 of NZ_JBHMIW010000010.1, forward strand.
AATGGGCTTCGAATACATGCTGAGGCGTTCCGGTCCGCTGTCGATGGCACCGAGCCAACTCGGCATATTCGCGAAAAGCAGCCCCTCTGTCGCAACCGCCGACCTCGAATACCATATCCAGCCGCTGAGCACCGACCGATTGGGAGAGCCGCTCCACAGCTACCCGGCCGTCACGGTCTCGGTCTGCAATCTGAGGCCGGAAAGCCGGGGGAGCGTGCATGTCACGACAACGCAATCATCCGCCGCGCCCGACATCCGGCCGAACTATCTGTCCACTGCCGGCGACCGGCTGCTTGCGGCACGGGCGATCCGCCACGCTCGCAATCTCATGGCGACGAAGGCCATTGCAAGATTCAAGCCGACGGAAATACTGCCCGGCGCGGGGTTCCAAAGCGAGGATGAACTTGTCCGCCGGGCCGGCGACATCGCGACGACGATCTTCCACCCGGTGGGAACCTGCAAGATGGGCAGCGACCCAATGGCAGTGGTGGATTCTTCGCTGAAAGTCCACGGGATTATTGGCTTGCGCGTCGTCGACGCGTCGATCATGCCGGCCATCGTCTCTGGCAACACCAATTCACCTGTCATCATGATTGCGGAAAAGGCGGCGGAGGCGATCCTCCGCCACTAATCTAAGACTAGATCACGATTTCGAAACTCAGGACGAAACCGCACGCGGCGTCCTCATCCACCCCAAGTGACGGGCCTCGGGGTGGATGATGCATCCTGGAAATCGACCCTCGAACGTGAGCGTGGGCCGTCCAACTCCAAAAGGCGCTAGAACTGACCGGCGACGTGGCGGCGCGGGCCCGGATTGATCCTGCTTCAATGGTTTAGTGCGAGGCATTGTGCTCATCGTGCTGGGCTGCTGGACTATGCCGCCAGCGTCGATACCCGTCCCTCGGAAGCTGGCGGTTCAGTTCAGTGTTCTTCGCCACGCGGTACTTCGCGTCATCGGCAAGGGCCGGAGCGGCGACGAAGAGGATCGCTGTGGGACAGAGCGCTGGAGAGAAGGTGTGTGTTCATGGTCATTCTCAATAGTTTCGATGTGAGAGACGGTGGCATTCGGCCGCTTCACTCGCTTTTGCGGCGTTTGCAGGCTCGTCCAGATTTGACGAGGTATTCAATTTCGAAACGCGTCACGCCGATGTCCTTGAGGATGTAATCCGGCATTTCCTGCAGAGCGCACCCGCGTGCACGACCGCTTTGTCGGCGACGGTGGATTGCCTGGGCCACCTGTGCCACGCAGCTCGAGAAGGCTGTGCCTAGTGCCGTGGTCAAAAAGGGCGACGGATTGGTGTTGAAGGAGGTCTTAGACATGGTGCTTCCCTCTTGGTCTGAGTGTCGGCCTGTCGGTGGACACTCACCAATGCGGCTGTTGCGTCGGAGCCACCGCCTTGTTGTTCCAGATGTGGTGGCAAAGGCTCGTCCAGCCCGCGTGCCATCGTCGTTCAGCCCGCACGAGCCATCCATTTGTTACTGGTACCCGGTCTGAGCCTCTGCGGCAGTTCCGGAAGTAACAGGAACCAGCGTTGGCGCCCCCCTCAGCAGCGCACGAACCGCGCATCCGTGGGTGTTCAGACCCGGTAGACGCGCCGGTGCGCGCCGGAGATTTGATTTTTCTTTGATCAAGCCCACGCATGGAGAGCATATGCAAAAATATACTTCCTTACCGTGCCAGTAGGGCAGGCTCTTGAGCACATCTGAGGGAAGATTGGTGTGAAAAAGCAGATCCAATTCAAACCCGAGACATGACTTCAGGGCGTAGTCAAAGACGCCAGAGTGGCCGTCTGCCTGCCACAACCATGCTCAGTTTCGCCAGTGCCCACCGCTGCCGCACATCGAGAGTATAAGGGCTAGGCGCCCAGGCACCTCAGGCCGATGAATAAAGGACTGCTTGCAATCTTTCGCCCCTCAAGCCCCAACGAGTAAGCGATCTTCTGTAACGGGCTTTGCGTCAATACCTTGTAAGTTCGATCCCTCGCCGAGTGCTCGCTTCTGTTGGGGTGGACGGCCCCCGCACGGCATCGAAATGTGCCAGAGTGAGTCGTTGTGAACTCAAGCAAAGAGGATCTCGGCCAGCAGGTGATTGTCCAAGACGTTACCGGCGCCGGCGGCAATCTCGGCGCCGCCTTGGCAAAGCGCTGCACCATACTTCTGACATGTTGCTCAGCCGAGTTCTTGGGCGAGTCCGATGAGAAGCCCTTCCGGCCCACGGATGTAGCAGAGCCGATAGACGTCTTCATAGTCGACGACTTCGCCTACGAGCTGCGCGCCGCGGCTGCGAAGCCTGTCCAGCGTCTCGTTGATGTCGTCGACGGTGAACATGACGCGGAGGTAGCCGAGAGAGTTGACCGGGGCGTTCCGGTGATCCGCGACGACAGATGGCCTGAGGAAGCGGGAGAGCTCTAGCCGGCTGTGTCCATCAGGGGTGCGCATCATGGCAATTTCGACATGCTGATCGCCCAGCCCAGTAACACGTCCCGCCCATTCTCCTTCGATCGTGGCCTGCCCTTCGAGCTCGAGGCCGAGCTCGCGAAAGAACTCAATCGTCCCTTCGAGATCTTCGACGACGATTCCGACGTTGTCCATCCGCTTGAGCGCCATGTTTCCAATCTCCCGGGTGTCGTTCCAACCTACAAGGTATCGCCTGGTCTAACAACGGACACTTGAAGTGCCCGAAGACGGCGCTCAAGATATGAAAACAGGTTTCCCGCGACCCGCGTCCTGCCGACTTGGTGGAAACGCAGCGTCAGGCCAAGCGGTATCCACCTTGTATCGATGGCGATCAGGCGGCGCTCGCCTGAGCGAAACAGCAAGGCGTCCGCGCGCATGTCCGAGTTGAAGCGCTTGCCGAACCAGTCGAAATTTTCCATCACACCGTCGAACGAATGGCCGGCCGGAATGCTACGCCCTTTTCATAGGCCGACGAGTTCGCGCGGCTCGATCGGCGGCAGGCTTTGGAACGCCTCAAGCGCTCTCCTCTGGTCTTTCAGCGGATCAGTTGTCCTTATGCTGGCGCTTTTTGACCCGCCGTCTGGATCTGGCGTTGCGGCGCGCGTCTTGTAACTCCTCGAGCGTCGGCATCCACCAGCCGCGATTCAGTTCGTGCTGTTCCGGTGGCGTCCGCGACGGCCAAGTTGCCACTAGTTCGTCCAGCGAGCCCGGCCGCCACGACGCCCAGACATACTCCTCGCCATCCACTGCGGGAAAGTAGAATGCGCTGACCGTGGTGGGGTCCGCCAGTTCTCCGTCAGTGCCGATAAAGAACACGACGCCGACATGCGTGCCGATCGCGCGATCCAAGGGCGGGGCGTCATTGCTGGGAGCCGGGTAGCGCTTCCGCCGCCGCTCCCTTGTCCTGGCTCTGCGTGCTTCGTCCTGCTCGGTCCCCTCGATCGCCTCGCGCCGCGCCCGCCTTGCTTCCGGCTCATTGCGCTCGGCGGCCGCCTCGATTGCCGGCCAGCGTTGCCGGAGTTCTTCAAATGAGCGGTAGGGCACCGTCCAGAGGCGGCGATCGGCGTCCCAACGCGCGTGGGGAATTTCGCGGATTTCGTTGACCACGGTCCGTGAATAGGGCGTCCGGATCTGGAGGGTTGCCGGTGCCGCCTCAAGGTAGCGGCTTTCGATCGGCTCGAAGGCAAAGACGTCCCGACCCTTCTCGTCGGCGAATCTATCTTCTTCAGCCTCCATCTCGGCCAGCCATAGGCCGATCCGCTTCTCGGCGGTACGGCCCGGTACGAACCAGGCATTGAGGCGATCGCTCCACCTGGCGCGCGGGAACGCCTCCCGAAACCGCGCGACCGTTATCCGGTCGTGTGGCAACTCGGTCGTTGCACCCTCACGCGGGCGTGGTTCGGATGTGTCCTTTCGTTCCATATCACATCGCCTGGCAGCCACGCTTCAGAGATCACCCTGTCCGCCTTGATCTGACATGCGTCTCGCCGCTCGGTTCGCTAGTCTTCTTGAAATCCCGTATGGCGCTGTATTTTGCAAGATTGTTGGCCATGCTCAGCGGCTCGACACACGGATGGCGCCGGCATCTCCAAGACTGCGCCGGACGGCGGTGACCTGGCTGGACGCGATATCGGCCGAGACCTCGATCTCGCCTGCGAGCGGCGCGTCTCGACGGGCGCCCCCGTCATGAGAGGCATCCCCGCCCGAGGGCCTCGCACCCGCAGTGTTCCGGTCGCTTCCCGACTGAACGAAGATATCGGGCCTCGAAATCCCGTGCTGCTGGACCAGATGCTCGACTGCCAGATCGGCTGCTTCGCGTGTTTCGAACGTGGCCCGGATTGTCGTGGTGCTGTCGTCCGCCATTGGCTGTTCTCCTGATGTTAAACTCACGGGATGAAGAACGCCTCCGGCGGCTGGTAGTTTCGCTTGCGGCGCCCCTTCCGGAAATAACCGTCTGCCGCCTTCGTTCCGGCCGAAATACCTGCACTTTGACCGAACCGGACTGAACGACAGCAAGCAAAGGAGACGATATTGAGCGAATCGGGTTCGAGCAATGCGGAGCGGAAGCTGGAGCTGACAAGCCGGATTGTCGGAGCCTATCTAAGTCGCAATGCGGTTCCTGCCCGCCTATGCTTGCCGCCGTCTGAGACTGCGCTGTGTCAGACTATCCGGCCTGGACGATCTCTCCGGGTAGCCACCAAACCGGGAGTTTATGTGACGCCCTTAGTAAACTGAGTGGGGACAATGTGCCGCTGGAAGAGCACGAAAAGGATGAGGACCGGCACGACCGAGAGGAACGCACCTGCCAGAACGAGGCCCCAATCGCCCTGCACACCCCCAAACGAACGACGTAGGCTGAGGAGCCCGACTTGGACCGTCAGCGCTTCAGGTGGGCTGGTGATAAGGACAAGGGGCCAAAAGAAGTCGTTCCAAGCGCCTTGAAAGGCGAGAATCGCGTTGACCAACAAAGCCGGCTTGGCGTTTGGCAGAACGATCTTCCAAAAGACCTGAAAACGGTTAGCGCCATCGACGATGGCAGCTTCCTCTATCTCTCTTGGGAACCCCTCGAAAAACTGCTTCATTAACAGGACATTGGCCGAGGCGACGAAAACAACGATTACGCTCCAGGGGGTATTTAGAAGCGACAGGTCCCGGAAAATCAAATAGTTTGAGACGAAGGTCACTTGCGCCGGAATCGTCATTGAGAAGATCAGTGCTGCGAACAGTAGCCGGCTGCCCCTGAACTTGAGCCGCGCGAGCGCATATCCGGCAAGGCTGGCGACGACGAGCGTCAGGACCAGGCGCCCGGTAGCGATGGCAAGACTATTGACCAGCCAGCTTCCGAACAGGCTCTTCCCTGTCTGCAGGTCAGCCGTCTCGTTTATAACTCGCCGGTAGTTGTTGAAGATCAACCCGAGAGCGCCTGGTGTGATGTTGTCCCAACTCAGCAGACGTCCACGACGCTCGGATCGCGATGGCGAAATCGGACTGTCGATAAGCGTTTGAGAAGGCGGAGCGGTCAGATTGAGCGGCGTGCGTTCGATCCGCGGCCCGTTCCGGCGGTCGGTACGGTAGGCGATCTCATAGACGAATGTTCGAGTCTGCCACACTCGCCGAATGCCGCTTTCGTCATGAACCTCCATCGTTGCCGAACTGGAACTTTTCAGGGCAATTGACGCATAATCCGCCGCATAATGCCGCATGAGCGCAGCGGCGATGCCCGAGCCCGGGCGGCGGCGAGGAACCTCGGCTCTGGGTTCAACAATCGTAGCATCGGCGGGTGCCGCGTACGTCACGCTGAAATCAACTTTGGCGCCAGGAGCAAGTCCTCCCCACAAAGCGTCACCCGCACCCTCCTGTCCCAAGCGAGCGGCGGCGATCCATGCGGCCGGATTGAGCTGATCGAAATAGATGCGGAACGGTCTCTCGAGTGGATCGACTTTCAAGCTCGCTATAAAGGCAAGAACGAACATCCCCCCCATCACGGTCGCGACGGCAAGAAAGGCCAGATATAGCCAGGCGCTCGCCGCAAGCTGCCGCCGGCGAAGCGCGCCAGCCGGTAAACGGCGGCGCAAGGGAGGGACTTTAGCAGCCGGCGTGCTCGCCATCATTCGCCCTTTTCCTTCACGCCGAGCGATTTTTGCACGTAGACGGCTGTGATTGTAAGGATGCCAAGGACGAGGGCCGCAGCACTTGCCATACCGATTCTCGAAGAGGCGCCTGCGGGAAAGGCGTTCTCATAAACGTAGTAGGCAAGCGTTACTCGACTTGCGAGGGGAGCCGCATCTCCTAAAATCGCAACCTGGTCAAACATTTGTAGGGTACCAATGACGCCCATCGTCACGACGGCAAAGGTTACCGGCCTGAGCGCCGGCACGGTTATGTGGCGAAATCGCTGGAAAGCGTTGGCTCCGTCGACCTCAGCCGCATCGTATAAGCTGCTCGGGATTGACTGCAGGCCTGCCAGGAACAACAGCATCAGCGTCGGGACCGTCGTAAAAACGTTCATCAACGCCACGGACCACAGCGTGACCGGCATGAAAAGGAAATGGCGCTGCGTATTTAGCCAGGAAATAGGCAGATTGTTGTCGAAAACAGACAGCAATCCCGCGAGGGCACAGGAAACAGCAAGCGCCAGCGCGCCTACGGCGGCGACGAGCAGAAAGAATGGATCGAAGATCGAAACACCTTCGTAGTTGCGTCGCGCGTTGAGAACCAGGGCGCCGTGCAGCGCAGCCATGCCCACGAGGAACGACAGAATGTGCCCGCGATAAGTAAGCACGACGCTGACAATCGCGGTCATGAAGCCATCTCCCTGAAAAAGCCAGAGAAAGATAAGCGTCATGGCCGCACTGGACATGATCGATGGCAGGTAAAACACCGTACGAATGAGCCCCCTCGCCCGCACGGCATGATTCACGAGAACCGCCAGGGCAAGCGCAAGCATGCTCTGGACTGTTGTGACGATGAGCGAGAAGCCGATCGTGTTGCGCAGGGCGATAAGGAAAAGTTCATCGGAGACGAGTGCAGTGTAATTGGACAGCCCGACGAAGCCCGGTCCCTTGAACAAGTCGAAATCGGTAAAGCTGTAGCAGGCTGTCCGGACGATCGCGTAGACGAAAAACAGCGCCATCGAGATTGTAAAGGGCAATACGAAGAGCCAGCCGCTCCTCTCTTCCGAACCTGCTCGCGACATGCATCCCCTCCCGCAGGTGCCCTGCTTCACGTTGCGCATCCGAGAACTCGGCCTTACTTTGCGAGCATCCGATCGAAGACGCTTTGTGCCGATGCCAAAGCGGTGTCGGCATCCGCCTCCCCGAGGATGACAGCATTGAGCGCAGCATTGATTGGCTGCATCCAACTTCCTCCGACGTTTCCAAAGAAATATGGCGTGACGTGATCGTCCGAGAGGCCTTCAAAAACCACTCGGCTTGTCATCTGTTCGGACTGGCCGCCCCGTAACCAGGGGTTGTGAGCCAGTGCGGTCCTGCTCGGGAGGGCCAGCCCTTGCTCCAAAACCCATTGCTGGGCCTCCTCTGTGGTCAGGAGCTCAGCGACCTTTGCAGCAGCCTTACGGACTTTCGAGGCCGCATTGACGGTCCAACCGACGGTAAAGACGATATTTCCTCGTTTGCCGCTTTCAGGGTCTTTCGGCATCCGGGCAGTGCCGAGGCTCATGTTTGGAGCACTATCGCGCAGGGCGCTGATGATCCAGGCGCCCTCGATCGCTGTGGCAGCCCGCTCGGACGCCAAGCAACCGCCGCTCCAGCTTTGACCTGCGTCGGCGGCCATAACGGCGGCCCCAGACTTCACGAGGCCGGTGTAAAAATCGAAAGCCCGCTGAAAACGCTCATCGAGCATAGTTTTTCCCCGACTGTCGAAAGGGCGCCAGCCCGTCGACACTGCAAAGGCGCCGAAGCGGGCATATTCCGGAACGATGCAGAGGCCATCGACCTCCGGAAGAGCCTTGTGCACCGCTACGAGTTTCTCCTGCAGCGTCGTCCAGGTATCGTCGTCGCTTGGATAGGCAACTCCCGCATCATCGAAGATGTCCTTGTTGAAATGTACCGCCAGCGTGTTGAAGTCCTTCGGGATCGCGTAAAGCTTCCCATCATAGGTGAAGGCTTCGAGGAGATTGACTGCAAAACCGAAAACGTCCTCCGTTACCGGTGCTGCTTGCCCGGCGCTGAAAATGGAGCGCGCCCAGAAGATATCGACGTAGAAGAGGTCTGGAGCGGTGCCCGCCGAAAGGCCGTTGATAATGAATTGCGAAAAGTCGCCATCAACGGGTTCGTACGTTACCGTGATGCCGGCTTTTTCGAGCTCGTCGGCAAGAACGTTGGTTAATAAGCCGTTGACGATGGCGACCTCGGACCCGCCCCAACCCGATACCCGCACAGTGTCCTCAGCAAACGCCGGCAAGCCAAGGAGCATGGTCGCCGTGGCAAGTGCTTTCGCAGGACGGAACGGCATATAGATCCTCCCTCCGATCAGAGATCAGGGACCAGAGCGGCAACTACGAGACGGCTTCCCGCTGCTCAGGAGGTAGATAGCTTCGCATGCGAAAACGTCGAGCAGCGCACCACCGCAAGAGCAGCCTGCCGTTGTTGATCGAACTCAGATATCCTCACCCTCTTCGGCTCGGCTAGGAGCTACGCCCCTCTTACTGACTATCGCACGCTTGCGTCGGGGCGATCTTCTCAGCACAGAAGGCTTACCTTTGGAGGCTCCTTGGTTGAGAAAAGATCTCTGTTCAACCGGCGTCTCACTTGGGTGAAGCCGTAGTTCTCTCCCGGAGATCGTAGTTGTTGGGATTCTCCTCCAACTTGTGGATACCCTCGGTAAGCCCTGATCGAATACGATGACGAACATCATTCTCGAGCTGGTCTATGCTCTTGCGAATTGCCTCTTTCCAGGCTGGACCACGGTCGTACGCTTCCATGAAGGCGTCGGCCAAGTCCTCCGTCTGTCGCGTTTCGATCATGGCTTCCATTATGGTGGCAGCCTGTGCTCGGTCCTTGCGACTCTTCGCCATGCCGTCATCGTCCGTCAGGCGACGGCTGGCGACGATGAGTTTATGAATGGCGTACCGCTGCGGAGCGGGGACATTCACCAGCACGCCGGCACCGTGCAGCAGAACGGCTCGGATCGGATGGTAAATCAGATAGTCGAGGAATCGGAGCGGCTGAGCCGCAGCTCCGCCGAGTGCGGGCATGGGTGTCGGTCGCCCGCCATATTCGTCAGAACCACGATTTGGAGTAAGGAATTCGACCTTGTAGCCCTTCCGAGACGCGTACTGCGTTGTGAAGCGACCGTCGGCTTGGTGAGGGATCTCCCTGAATGTCGGATCGACCTTCTTCAGCGTCTCGAGCATGGGCGGCACTTGATCGTCCACAGCCACCGAAATCGAATAGAACTGAGCGAAATCCGCATCGGCCGTAAGCATTGCCGTCCCCGGCAGGCGAACGCCTAATACTGCCGGATAACACTGGTAGGCGACGGTACCGATCAGGACGCCACGCAACCGGAAAAAACCGGCCTCAGCCAACGCCTGCACAATGTCCCCCGTTTGCCTTTCCGGGCGGGGTAGATACGCTTCGCGCACGAGAGTTGACACCAACTTTCGGCGCTCACGGATGCCTGCCTTTAAATCTTTGAAAGTTTCGACCCGTCTTGTGATCTCAGGATCCTCGACAGGGCCGACGTATGTTCGCTTCTTGCCGCCCGCCCCATCCGGTAGATCGAAGTACCAGTATCGACGCCCTTTCACCTCAGCAGTGATAAACCGGCCTTCTACATTGAACTCGCCTGCGAACGAGCCATCAAGAGATCGCTGCGAGAGCTCGCTGTAGAGCGTCTGGTAGGTGTGCGAGATGTTCTGCATTACGTTGTTACCATGTTCGCATAGATGGTAATAGCAGAAATTCGCTACAATGTCACCCGGGAGTTGTTACCAAAATTGCGTTAATGGTAACAACAGTCCGCTCCAAGCTCTGTTCCCAGTCCACAGACAGGTTCCGGCCGATACGTTATGCGATCTTTTGAAACGGGCTTTGCGCCAATCCCTGGTGAGCTTAATCCCTCGCCGAGTGCTTGCTTCTGTTGGGGTGGACGGCCCCGAACGGCATCGAATGTGCCAGAGTGAGTCGTTGTGAACTCAAGCAAAGGGAGCCGTCCGTGGAGCAGATTATTCGTATTGGCATGGATACGCCAAAACATGTCTTTCAATTGCATGGCGTCAACGCTGCTGAGCAACCGATCCTGCGCAAGAAGTTGCGCCGTAAGGAAATGATGGGCTTTTTTCGCGCAATGCCCGCCGACTGTGATTGCGATCGACTTTTCAGCGCACATCCGCTGGTTCGCGCGCGGCGCAGGGCCAGCTCCTTAGACGCGCTACCCGCGATGTTAAGTGGCGAAGGCGCTCTGCTGCCATCACGAGAACAGTTAAATTGAGTCGTGGGTGCGCTATCAAATCTGTTTCAGGATCAGCATCTCCAGCGCCTTCACAGCCAGCGGGTATCCCTCCGCCCCCAGCCCCGCCATAACGGTGGTCGCCGTCATCGAGACATAGGAGCGGTGATAAATTGGCTAGCGGCGATGAACGTTGCTGATGTGAAATTCTATAATCGGCCCCTTGAACATCTTGAGGGCGTCCAGGAGTGCGACCGAGGTGAACATGAAGGCGGCAGGATTGATAATGATCCCCTCGCCCTCGTCGATTGCTTCATGAACCCAGTCGATCAACTGTTCTTCGCTATTGGTCTGACGAAACTCTACCGGCCGATCTCCCGCCGACTCCCGGCACCAGGCCTCGACTTCGGCCAGTGTCGTCGTCCCGTAGATTTCAGGCTCTCGCTTGCCAAGGCGGTTGAGGTTAGGCCCGTTCAGAATGTAGATCGGCTTCATGATCACTCCCATCAGCCCTGGTAACCAAGCAGCCTTGGCAGCCAGAGCTCGACGCCGCGGAAGTGTTTAGGCTACCGAACGCCCGCAGAAGTCTTCCGCAAGAAACTACTCGCGCAAATGCGACGTGTCGGTTAGCGTGTCACGCTCAGGTCGCAGTTCGGCACGAATTCACAGGGCTGAACCTGTTGATCAGCAAGCTGGAAGCATTGCGTAACTCCGGCGATCACTCGCATCTTCTGACACCCTCGTGGGCTGGCGACACGCTTACTGAGGAAAAGCAAGGAGCCGATAGGTATAAGCTCGTCCACCACTTGCGCTCTCCGTGGTTCGGCCATTCATTCTCCAGCAAATCAAGGGTGTCGTAGGGCCGCAGAACTGGCGTTTCATAACGTTTGCAGCGTCACCGCAGCCAATCCGAGCGTTTCGCGCACCTGGCCAGTCCGTGAGAGCTGGAACTCCACTCCTCTGTTGGAGTTCTTACCGTCATGTCGCTCTCAGAAGAAGGACGATGCGTAGGAAATGAATCCGGGAAAATGGGCGCATCTGTGCATAGATATGCAGCGCATGTTCGCCGAGGATACTCCTTGGCAAGTTACCTGGATGCCGAAGGTATTCGACCAGGTCGTTGAAGTTGCAGGCCGGTTTCCGGAGCGCACGATATTCACGCGTTTCGTGCCGCCGTCCGCCCCTGAGGAACTGCCAGGCATGTGGCAGGCGTACTACGAGAAATGGCCGATGATGACGACTACCCAACTTGATCCGGTTCTGGTGGATCTGGTTCCGGACCTGAAAAGATTGGTACCGCCAGCACGCATTTTTGACAAAAGGACCTATTCGCCCTGGACGGATGGTCGCCTGCACAGCGCCTTGCTTCATCAGGATATCGGCACACTGGTCGTAACAGGAGGCGAGACGGACATCTGCGTGCTGGCCGCGACGCTTGGGGCTATCGATCTCGGCTACAATATTATCCTGCTGAAGGATGCGGTATGTAGCGCGACCGATCAAACGCACGATGCATCGCTGGAACTTCTCAGCAAGCGCTTCTCAGTTCAAGTAAAGGTTATGAACACCGAGGAGTGGTTATCGTCATTTTAGAGCCTGCGCGAAACGAGCGGAGCTGTTCCTGGATCCCTACGCGACCTTAGAAGGACGAGCTGAGCAGATTGTGCGCCGGAGGTGCTGAACGGTCCTGACGGCAGTCTTGCGGCCGACGGCCTTTCGGCGACCGACCAGCCGGCTGAGCGGACTCCTTGAGCTGTGTTACACTCCGGCCCATCGCTTCAATGGAGTGGTCCCATGGGCATAACGTTTCCGAACGAAAGTTCAAGTTATCGCACCGCTCGCGACAAGCTACTGCAGCGCGAAGCAGCACTCAGGCGCGAAATGGAATCCGTGGCCGCAGAGATCCGAGCACTCCCTCCGGGCGGGGTCGTTCCCGAGGACTATGAATTCGACCACATGGACGGAAAGGGGACATTGGCAAAGGTGCGACTCTCCGAGCTGTTTCGGCCCGGCACCGATGTCTTGATCCTCTACCATTATATGTTCCCTCGCCATCGCAGCGATAAGCGGCCCAAACCGAGCAGCGGGCCGATGGCAGAGCTGCCGATCGAAGACGGTCCGTGCCCGTCTTGTACTGCCCTACTCGACAACTGGGAGGGAGCGGTGCCGCACGTAGAGGGTATGGGCGTAAACATCGCGGCTGTTGCAAAGGCGCCTATCGAGCAGGTTGCAGCCTTTGCGGCTCATCGGGGCTGGCGCAGGCTGAAGCTCCTTTCTGCCGCGAACAATAGCTTCAAACACGACTACCACGGCGAGGACGCGGAGGGCCAGCAATTGCCGATCCTTACCGTGTTTCACAAAGGCGCGGACCGGCTGATCAGGCTGAGCTGGGCCTCTGAACTGTTGTTCTTGCCGGCCGAGCCGGGGCAGGATCCACGGCATTTGGGCACTGTCGAGCCGATGTGGACCCTCTTGGACCTCACTCCCGGAGGGCGGCCGAATACCGACGAACAGTTCGAATACCAAGGCTGACAACCCGCTTTGCCGAGGTGCTAGTCTCGTGACCTCGCCAAGAGGGCTATCGATCGCAATTGCCGTGGCTCGCGCCTGCCGAATGATGCTTTCTGCGCGAGAAATCAGCGAACTCTCTGAAGAAGCGCACAGTTGAGTGCCGCGACGCAATTGGGCGGCGAAGGCGATCCGCGGCGGAAGGGCGAGGGAGACCACCCACGAAGAGTGGCCACCCCCTCTGCCCGGCTTCACTACACGCGCGGGCGCGCCACGTCGTTCACTCCCTCCGGATCCGGCGCCTGGCCATAGCTCATACGCCGCATCTGGGCGATCACCCGCTCCATTTCGTCGTCCGGCAGTACGGGCGGCTCTCCGAGCGTCAGAGCCTGAACATAGATCCGCGATAGCGTCTCCACCTCGATTGCAAGCCACAATGCCTGTTCCAGCGTTTTGCCGAGCGATATCTGACCGTGCTGCCCGAGCAGGCAGGCCAAACGGTCGTTGAGGGCAATAAGCGCGTTGTCGGAGAGCGCCTGCGTTCCGAAGGTCGCATATTCGGCGCAGCGGATCGTGGTGCCTCCGGCAATCCCCGTCATGTAGTGAAAGCTCGGAATGGTCTTGTGATGGCAAGCGAGCGTCGTCGCGTAGATCGAATGGCAATGCAGGACCACGTCGATATCGGTGCGCGCGCGCAGAATGTCGCGATGGAAGCGCCACTCCGATGACGGGCGGTGGCCCACATAGGTGCCGTCGAATCCCATTTCCACCAGGTCGTCCGGCTGCATCGTGTCATAGGGCATGGAGGACGGCGTGATGAGGAAGCCGTCATCGGTGCGGACGGAAAGATTGCCGGCCGTGCCCTGGTTGATGCCGCTCGAATTCATCCGCCGGCAGATGTCCACCATTTCCCGCCGGAGTGCCAGCTTGTCCGTCTCAGCCATGAAGATTTCCTTTCGTGTTCCGGAATTTATCTCTGTTGCCCGGCATTGCGCGGGCGATCGCGCGCCAATCGGCGGCATAGCGGGAAAGTTCGGGATTGAGCCGCGCAAGATCGACGGGCTCGCTGAGGGCAAGCGGCGCCGGCCCCTTACGCGTCTCGTGACCGGCAAGCAGCGCCGCACCGGCGGCAACACCATAGGCGTCGAGATTGAAGCGCACCTGGCGCTTGGGAAGCAATGCCGCAACCACACCCGCATAAAGAGGATCGCGCAGGAAGCTGCCGTCGAGCACGATGAGGCGATCCGTGGAAAGCGCCTCGATGCATTCCACCGTCAGCAGCGCACAATAGAGGAGCGCCAGGGCCTTGCGCTCCATTGCCGTCTCGGCCACAGGTCCAAGGATGCGCCCGCTTCCGGCGCTGCCGGGGAAAAGACCATCGTCGTCGCCGAAGGAGGGCACCGCGATGGTCCGCTGCGCAACCAGACGCCCGAGGACCTCAATGGGGGCGTCGTCCGTCGGCGGATTGGAACCGGCGATTTGGGAGAATTCCCGCCCGCCCATTGTCAGAATCCCGCCGAGGTGGTTTCCGAAAACGTCGCTGTTAAGCGTCATACCCCGGTGCCCATCGAGGCGCTCGACCGGTGTCGTTCGTGAAAAGCCGACGATCCAGGTACCCGTCGAGATCACCGTGAAATCTCGAAGTCCCGCGGCGTGATAGCGATAATGATTGAGGCTGCTGTCGTGGCCGCCCGTGAGGACGCGCATTTCTGCCGGGAGTCCGAACCTGCGGACGAGTTCGGGCCGGATCGGCCCGAGCGTCTGCCAGGCTTTCGCAAAGGGCGGCATCAGCCGCTCCCAGCCGCGGGCATCGACGATCGGTGAGAAGCGCCTTTCGGCGACATTCCAGAGATGCGACTGTGCCCCGAGAAAGCTCGCTTCAGACGCGGCGACGCCGGAAAGCCGCCAGGCCCAATATTGCGGCAGGCCGAGATACCAGCGCGCTTTCCCGAAAGCTTCCGGTTCGCGCTCCTCCATCCAATAGAGCTGGCGGGCCTGATGGGTCGCGCCATGCATGGTCGCGCTGCCGCGGTCGAGAAACGTACCGGCAAGCGGGATATAGCCGTCGCGGATATCCGGCGGCAACGGCTGCTCGTAATCGACCATAGGAAGCGCCGCACCATCGCCGGCCTCGGGGTCGGAACCGGTCAGAACGCCGCCCGAGCCGTGCCCGGCCGCGACGACAGCGGCAAGTTCATGGCGCCGCGACAGAGCCGCCAGCGTCGCGAAAACCCATTCGCCCAGCTTCGTGAGGTCGTGGTGGCGCCAGGGAGGCCCGGGGAGGACGGGATTGGGGACGCTGATCGTCTCCGCCACCGCCCCGTCGGCCCCGACCGCGCTCAGCTTGACGTTGGTCTTGCCGATGTCGAGAACCGCGACCGGAGCCGCGCCGCTGTCTCGATCGTTCATCGCATCCACCGTCTCTTCTCCCCGACCGTGCTCGCGCCAACCTCGTTCAGATCAGGCCGTATTGCGTGGCCTTGTTGCGCAGGAACGGCAGACCGTTGCCCATCACTTCCTCCTCGTCCTTTGCGACCGGACGCCAGACGGCAAGGCCATAAGCCACTTCCGGCGGCATATTGATGAAGCTTTCCATGGCAAGACCACCCTTGAAGCCGATCGCCGCAAGCGTCGAGAAAATCTCGTCCCAGCCGCAGGTGCCGTAGCCGGGCGTGCCGCGGTCGCTTTCGGAAAGATGGATGTATTTCAGGTACTCGCGGGCATCGAGGATGCCTTTGCCGACGCCTTTTTCCTCGATGTTCATGTGATAGGTATCGAGGTGCACGAAGACGTTGTCGGCTCCGACCCGCTCGATCATCTTGACCGCCTGCCAGCCGGTATTGATCAGGTGGTTCTCGTAGCGATTGACGGCCTCGACGCCAAGCTCGATGCCGCGCGACTTGGCGTGCTTGGCCGCGGCCTGCAGCACGCGCGCGATGTTGTCATACTCCTGGACAGTCGGCGGCACGCCGGTGCGCTCGCCGATGCCGCCATAGATGACGCCCGACAGCGCCTCGCCGCCGAGATCGGCAGTCTTGTCGATTGCGATCTTCAGATGGTCGATCGCCGCCTCGGGCCGCACCGAGGCCCACGCCGGCTCCGGCAGGCCGAGCGAGCAGACCGCCCGCAGCCGGTTCTTCTCGAGCAGGGCGCGGGTGTGCTCCGTGTCGACGGCAGGCGGATTGAGCATCGGGATCTCGATGAAATCGACCTTGTATTTGACCGCGGCGGCTACCGCCCGTTCGGCGCCGGGACGATCCCAGTTCATCGTCCACATGCTCGTATGTACGCCAAAACCCTGCATCGTCATGATCCTCTTCTGACAATTGAAATCCTGATTTTCGAAACGACCCAACGCAGAATCATCACGCCGACGAGAAGGATGCCCCAGACGGCGGTCGCGAGATGCTGGTTGGCTCCGATGAGATTGAGCCCGGACGAAAGAAGCTGCAGCACCACCAGCGCGACGAAGACGGGGATCACCCGGCCGAAGCCCCCAAACGGATTGACGCCGCCGAGGAAGCACGCGAGCACCGTGATCAGCAGATAGGACTCGCCATGACCGATGCGCACCGAATTGAAGCGCGCCAACATGATGATGCCGGCGATCGCGCACATGACCCCGGAAAGCGTGTAGACAAGCACGATCGCCTTGCGCGTGTTGATGCCTGAATAGCGCGTCGCCTCGAGATTCGAGCCGATCATGTAGGTGTTGAAGCCGAGCTTTGTGCGACCGAGAAGCAGATGCCAGGCGAGCACGCAGACGACGAAAACGATCAGCGGGACGGGAATGCCGGCGACGGAGCCGTGGCCGATCACGCCGACGAAGGGCGGAAATCCGGAGATGTCGCCCCCGCGCGTCAGGAACTCGCCAAGGCCGCGCAGGAAGATCATCATCGACAGGGAGACGAGGATCGGATGGGCGCGTGTGAACGCGATCACCAGGCCCATGATGACTCCGCTTGCCGCACCGACCATCACGGCAAGGAGGGAGCCGACGAGGAAGATTCCGAAGCCCGCGTCGGCCCCTCCGTTCGCCTTGAGGATCCAGGCAAGGGTCAGTCCGGCCAGATTGGCGGTGAAGGTAATTGCGAGATTGAGGCCGCCGGTCAGGATCGGCAGCAGCATGGCAAGCGTCAGGAGCCCGAGTTCCGGCAGCTGGAAGGCGACGGAGCCGAAGGTCGCGGCGCTCAGGAATTGCGGCGAGGCGATCCCGAAGACGAGGACGACGGCGACGAAGGCGAGCCCCGGACCGGCCATTTCCGGCCCTATGGCGGCCTTGATCCTTTCGAAGACTGTGGTCATCGGCCCGTTCCCTTCTGACCGACAAAAGGCAGCAGGCGCTCTATCCGCGTGTTGGAAAGCGTGATGGCGATCAGAATGATCGCGCCGATAATCATCTTGAAGGCGAAGGGCGACACGCCCATCAGGTTCAGTCCGTTCTGAGTGATCGAGATCAGAAGCACGCCGAGCACGCAGCCGAGCACGGTGCCCTTGCCGCCGCCGAGGCGCGCGCCGCCGAGCACGACCGCGGCGAGCACGTCGAGTTCGCGGCCATAAAGCGCGTTCGGCACGACTTCCTGAGCATAATGCGCCTGGATGAGACCGCCTATGCCGGCCATGAGACCAAGCCAGCCGAAGGCAATGAATTGCATGGCACCGATATTGATGCCGAAGCGGCGGGCGCCTTCCGGATTGTCGCCGAAGGCGTAAAGCTGGCGGCCCGTCGTCGTCCGCGTGATCAGCGTCCATGTCGCAATGACGCAGACGACCATGACGAGAACCGGAAGCGTGATCTCGATCCAGGTGCCGTCGGGCATTTCACGCTCGAAGAGGATCACGCGGTCCGTCAGCCAGTCAGGCAGGTCGTAGATCGACACGCCCCGGGTGAAGAACATCAGCAATCCGAAATAGATATTGAAGGTAGAGATCGTGGCGACGATCGAAATGATCCGGAAGCGGTGGATCAGAAAGGCGTTGAAGCAGCCGAGCAGCACGCCCAGCGAACCGGCGATGAGAAGCCCGGAGATCCAGCCGCCGCCGCCGATCCAGCCGAGCGCGATCGCTGTGCCGTATTGGACGACGGAAGCGGCCACGGCGAAGGAGATGTCGATGCCGCCGGCGATCAGCACCACCAGAAGGCCGACGGCGAAGATGATGTTGACGGCGCTGATGTTCAGGAGATCGAAGGCGTTGCCGAGCGAGAAGAAATTCGCCGTCGCGAAGGAGAGCACGGCACTGATGACGACGATCACCGCCAGCAGCGAAAATTCCGTCGCGTGAGTGCGGATCAAGCTACGCATAGACGGCCGCCTCGATCTCTTCCAGCCGCGACTGGCGCGGATCATAGGTTCCGACGATGCGGCCCTGGGCCATGTGCAGGACACGGTCGGCATTGAAATAGACTTCCGGCACCTCGTCCGAGATCAGGATAATCGCAAGCCCGCTCTCGGCGAGCTTGGCGACGATGTCGAAGATCCCGGCCCGTGCCCCGACGTCGACGCCAACTGTGGGCGAATCAAGGATCAGCAGTTTGGGATCGGTGGCAAGCCATTTGGCGATCGCCACGCGCTGCTGGTTGCCGCCGGAAAGCGTCGATATCGCGTCGGCGTGATGGCCGATCTTGACGCCGAGATCGGCGATCCAGCGGGAGACGAGACTTCGTTTGCGATCTTCGGAAAGAAGCCCCCCGGAGAGAATCTTGTGCAGCGAGGCGATAACCAGATTGTCGGCGATCGCCTGCGGCTGGATGAGCCCGAGTGACAAACGGTCCTCCGACAGATAAGCGACGCCGGCCCTGATCGCCTCGCGGTTCGAGCCGAAGCGGACCTCCCGGCCATCGATACTGATCGTCCCGGATGCGGGCTTGAGCATGCCGAAGAGGGTGAGCGCCAGCTCGGTCCTCCCTGCCCCGAGCAGACCGGTTATGCCGACCGTTTCGCCGCGGCGAACGGTCAGCGAAACGTCTTCGAAGTCGCCCGGCCTGGTGAGGCCGCGAACTTCGAGAACGGCCGGCTGGTCCTCCTTCGGGCGCGCGCGGACGTGCTGATCGAAGGTCTTGCCGGTCATGAGTTCGGTGATTTTCGACTGCGTCATGCCGGCTGCGGGATAGACCCCGACCAGCGCGCCGTCGCGCAAGACCGTGATCCGGCTCGAAATCTCCAAAACCTCGGCAAGCCGGTGGCTGACGAAGACGACCGCGACGCCGGAGGCGGACAGGCTGCGGACGATTTCGAGCAGATGGTCCGTTTCCGATTGCGTCAGCGATGCCGTCGGCTCGTCCATGAAGACCAGTTTCGCCTCCCCGACCAGCGCCCGGGCAATCGCCACGATCTGACGCTGGGCGATCGCATATTCCTTGAGCGGCAGGTCCACGTCGAGCGTGATGCCCAGCCGGGCCAGCGCATCGACCGCGATCCTGCGCATGCGGCCGTAATCCACCAGCCGCGGCCGCCCGCCGAGCACCTCGTGGAAGGCGATGTTTTCCGCGACGCTCATTTCCGGGAAAAGCGCAAGGTCCTGCCAGATGACCTGAATGCCGCGATCCTGTGCGGTGACCGGCGACATATGCGAATAGGTTTCGCCTTCATATTCGATGACCGCCCCTTCGGCCGGGCGGTAGACGCCCGTGATCACCTTGATGAGTGTGCTCTTGCCGCAGCCGTTCTCTCCGGCGAGGCAATGGACCTCGCCCGGGCGCACGTCGAAGCTGACATTCTTCAGTGCCTTGACGCCGCCGAAAGTCATATTGATGTTGCGAAGAGACAGAAGCGGCTTGTCCGTGCTCGCCGCGCTTGCCGACTGGTGCATGCTATCGAGGCCCATCGATGGTGTTTCCAGAGGATCTGCCAGGCCGGCCGGAGCCGGCCCAGCAGCCGGGAGAACCCGTTGGCGGGGCGGGATGCGCTTGGCTCCCGCCCCGCTTCTATCCGTTCAGAGGCCCATTGCGGCGAGGTCGGCGACCGTCTCCTTGTTGATCGGTACGAGCTGGTCGACGATGATGTTGCGGTTTTCGAAGTCGGGGTGGATCACGCCGAGACCTTCGATTTCCTCGCCGTCCTTGATTTCCTCGCCCTTCATGAGCTTGTCGGCGAGCGTCACGAAGACTTCGCCGGCCTGCTTGGGATTCCACATGAAGCCGCCGGAAATCGCATCGGACTTGATGAGCTTCTGGCCCTGACCGGGCGAGAAGGGCCCGAGAACGAAGATCTCGCCGACCTTGCGGCGCTCCTCGATGGCGCGGCCGGCGCCGATCGGCCCCTGGCTTCCGAAAGCGAGGAAGCCTTTGAGATTCGGATGAGCGGAGATCAGGTCGAGAGCCGTCGAGCGGCTCTTGTCCACATCCTCTGCGACGCCGTAGCGATCGCCGACGAGCGTCATCTCGGGATGGTTCTTCTTGATGTATTCAATTGCCGCGTCGGCCCAGGCATTGTGCAACGGCACCGTCAGCGAACCGACGAAGACGGCATATTCGCCCTTGCCGCCCATTTTCTCCGCAAGCAGCTTTGCATGCGCCTCACCGAAGCCGGTGGCGGACGCGAGTTCGAAGTCCCAATCCGCGCCCTTCTGGCTGGGGGATTCATGCGTGATGACGATAATGCCCTTTTCCCTGGCCTTGGTGAGGACCGGCTCCAACACCTTGGCGTCGTTGGGTACGACGCCGATGACTTTGACGTTCTGGGCGATCAGATCTTCGATCGCGCGAACCTGCAGTGCCGGATCGGCACTGGTCGGCCCGACCATGAAGGCGTCGACGCCGAGCTCTTCGCCGCGCTCCTTGATACCGGCCTCCATGGCGTTGAACCACGGTATGCCGCCGATCTTGACGACGACACCGACCTTGCCCGCATCCTGCGCAGCGGCGCTATAGGCACCCGCAAGCGAAAGCGACGCCGCCAGGGCGGCGGCAAGAATTTTCCTGATCATGTCTCTCCTCCACATGTTCCCCCAAGGGAACGCTCCCGGGCGCGTCATGCGCCGGCCTCCAGCTCGACTCTCTTGGACGGGAGGGAATGTCCCGCCGCCGACGGCCGCCTCCTCAGACGGCACCTACGATTTGCACAATCGATATTTCTTTTTTGCACAATCGATGGTGCAATGACTATCGTGCAGAGTTAATCTTACGTCAAGCCGAAATCGGCACTAGAGCAATTCCAGAAAACGCGCGCATCGGTTTTCCGGAGTTTGGAGGAGGTCAGATGACGAACGGCGGCAGGAAGAAGGCGACCATCTATGATCTTTCGGTGCTGTCCGGGAGCTCGCCCTCCACCGTCAGCGCGGTGCTGAACGGCACGTGGCGCAAACGACGGATCAAGGAAAGCACCGCGGAGCACATCCGGAACCTCGCCGAAACGCATCAGTACACTGCCAACAGGCAAGCACGGGGCCTGCGCAGCTCCCGCTCCGGCCTCGTCGGCCTGCTCCTGCCCGTGCACGACAACCGCTACTTTTCTTCGCTCGCCCAGACCTTCGAGGCGCATGTGCGCAGCAAAGGTCAATGTCCGATCGTCGTCAGTGCCAGCCGCGACCCCGAGGAGGAGCGCAGGACGGCCGAAACGCTGATCTCCTATTCCATCGACGAATTGTTCATCTGCGGCGCGACGGATCCCGATGGCGTGCACGAGGTCTGCGAAGCGGCCGGCCTGAAGCATATCAATATCGACCTTCCCGGTACGAAAGTGCCGTCGGTGATCAGCGACAATTTCGAAGGCGGCCGCCTGCTGACCGAGGCGATCATCCGCCACTTCCCCGCCGAGCGGCCGCTCGAGCCCGACGATCTCTACCTGTTCGGGGGCCGCGACGATCACGCCACACGCGAGCGCATACGCGGCTTCCGCGCCGTGAAGGAGGAGTTGCTGGGCGCCGACCCGGACGAATGCATATGGCCGACCGGCTATGCCGCCGACAACGCGCGAAAGGCCTTCGAAGCTTTCTACGAACAGCATGGAAAACTGCCACGCGGCTTCTTCGTCAACTCATCGATAAATTTCGAGGGATTGCTGCGTTTCATGGCCAAGCATCCGCTCGAGAATTTCACGGATCTGGTCGTCGGATGCTACGACTACGACCCGTTCGCCTCCTTCCTCCCCTTCCCCGTCATCATGATCCGGCAGAATATCGAGGGAATGATCGCCAGGGCCTTCGAAGTGATCGAAGAACCGAGAGCGTCCTTGCAAATACACATGATCCAGCCGCAGCTCGTGCCGCCGAGAACGGCCTTGACCGGGCCGCTCGACGCGCTGATGGACAGCGAGATACCGCAGGAGTGACGGGCTGCTACATCGCCGTGCGGCTGCCGGGGAAAAGCAGCTCGATGAAGCTCGCCGCCGTCGGCTGCGGCTCGTGATTTGCCAGGCCGGGACGCTCGTTGGCCTCGATGAACACGTAGTCCGGTTCCGCCGGATCGCGGACCATCAGGTCGATGCCGACCACCGGGATGTTGATTGCCCGCGCCGCGTTGCAGGCGGCCTCGACAAGATCGGGATGCACGATCTCCGTCACGTCATGGATCGACCCGCCCGCATGGAGGTTGGCGGCCTTGCGAACCGTAATCTCCCGCCCCTCGGCCAGTATCGTTTCGAGATCGAGACCCTGTTCCGCAAGGCAGCGATCCGTCTCCGCGTCGAGCGGAATCCGGCTTTCGCCACCCGTGGCGGCCTCGCGGCGGCGCGACTGTTTCCCGATGAGGGAGGCGATCTTGCTGCGGCCGTCGCCGATGACGCGCGGCGGCAAGCGAACCGCGGCGGCAACAAGCGTATAGTCAATGATCACGAGACGGAGGTCTTCTCCCTCGAAAAAGGCTTCGAGCAGTACCCGGTCGCAGACCTGACGGGCCGATGCGATTGCCTCCTCCAGCGCTTCCATCGTCGTGATGCCGACCGAGATGCCCCGACCCTGCTCGCCGCGCGCCGGCTTGACCACCACCTTGCCGTGTTTTTCGAGAAAGGCGCGAACTGCCTCGCGGTCCTCCCCCACTTCCATCTGGTCCGGCACGACAAGGCCCGCCGTGGAGACCATGCGCCGCGTAATCGCCTTGTCGTCACAGATCGACATCGCGACGCCGGAAGTCAGTTCCGAAAGGCTCTCGCGGCAATGAATCGAGCGGCCGCCATGGGAGAGGCGGAAAAACCCGCCTTCCGCGTCGGTGATCTCGACATGGATCCCGCGCCGCGTGGCCTCGTCGACGATGAGCCGCGCATAGGGATTGAGCGCATCGTAGGATTGATGCGGAATCGCGAAAAACTTCTCGTTGATCGCGTTCTTCCGCTTGATGGCGAAAAGCGGCATGCGGCGGAAATTCAGCTTCTCGTAGAGCCTGATCGCCATCGTATTGTCGTGCATGACCGACAGGTCGACATAGGAAAGGCCGCGTGCCTGGAAATGCTCGGCAAGCTTGCGGACCAGATGTTCGCCGATGCCCGGCTGGCGCGCCTGCGGATGCACCGCGAGACACCACAGCGAAGCGCCGCGGTCCGGATCGTCGAACAGTCTCTGGTGGTCGATCCCGGTCACCGTGCCCACGATTTCGCCCGTGGCGTCGTCCTGCGCCACGAAATAGGTCAGCGATCGGTCGTCCCGCTCGGAAGAGAAGAAATCGGATCGGATCTGGACCATGCCGCAGGCGGCATAGACCCGGTTGATGCCGTCTCCGTCAGCTTCCGACGCGAGCCTGCGGATCGTGATGCCTCGCGTTCGGCGGGTGTTTGCACGGTAGGTCCACAGGTCGAGCCGGTACGTGTGCGACGGGTCCAGGAAAATTTCCTGAGGCGCCCGTGACAGAAGCACGTGCGGGTCCCGTACGTAAAAGGCGATATCCCGGCTCGAGGGAGCCTCCTCGCGCAACTCGGACAACAGCTTCTCGTCGTCGGAAAACGTCTGGGCGAACAGGAGCCTGCCCCAACCGCAGTCGAGCACGACATCCCGCTTCGCCCCTCCGGAGGCCCTCGACCCCTCGGCGTCGCGCCCCGGCTGGGTGTGCGTCCGCAGCCGGTTCAAACGGTGCGTGACTGCCTTGGTGCCCTTGCTGCGTTGACGCGGCAATGCGATCTCGCGCGTCTTCTTCATGCTACACCCCCTGCGCTTCAAGCCACATTTCAAGCAGTCCGACCTGCCACAGCTCGGAGCCGCGTAGCGGCGTGATGTGATCCGACGGCGCTTCGAACAGGCGGTCGAGATAAGCTTCTTTGAAGATGCCCCGCTCACGGGCCTTCTGAGAGCGCAAGGTGTCGCGGATCAGGTCGAGATACGGACCGGCGATATATTTGAGCTGCGGCACGGGGAAATAGCCCTTCTTGCGGTCGATGACCTCGCTCGGAATGATCCGGCGCGCCACATCCTTCAGAATGCCCTTGCCGCCGTCGCGCAGCTTTTCCTCCGGCGGCATGCGGGCGGCAAGTTCCACCAGCTCGTGGTCGAGGAAAGGCACGCGCGCTTCCAGGCCCCAGGCCATGGTCATGTTGTCGACGCGCTTAACGGGATCGTCGACGAGCATGACGTTGCTGTCGAGGCGGAGCGCCTGATCGACGGGCGTATCGGCGCCCTCGCGCAGGAGATGCTCGTTCAGCAAGTCGCCGCTCACGTCGTGGTCGGCAATCCAGGAATCCGACAACTGGGTGGCCAGGACCGCGTGGGAACGGTCGCGGAAGGCCTTGCCGTAATCCGCAACGACGTCGTTGGAGTTCATCAGCGGCGGGTACCAGTGGTAACCGCCGAAGACCTCGTCCGCACCCTGTCCAGACTGTACGACCTTGACGTGCTTCGAAACTTCCTTCGAGAGCAGATAGAAGCCGACATTGTCATAGGAGACCATCGGCTCGGACATTGCGGCGATGGTCCCGGGCAAGGCCCCCATCAGATCGGCGGACGGGACGAATATCTTGCGATGATCCGTACCGAAGTGGCCGGCGATGAGGTCCGAATAGACGAATTCGTCGCCCTTTTCGCCGTTCGCCTCCTCGAAGCCGACGGAAAAGCTCATGAGGCCGCGCTGGCCCGCTTCCGCAAGCAGCCCGACGATCAGGCTGGAATCGACGCCGCCGGAAAGAAGCACGCCGACCGGCACGTCGGCGATCATGCGGCGCTTCACGGCAATGCGCAGCGCGTCCAAAAGCTGCTCCTGCCACTCCTCGCGCCTAATGGCTGCGTCGCCTGCCTGGCGGCGATAGGGCGGATCCCAGTAGCGCCGGTCCTTGAAGCTCCCGTCGCGCTGATAGACGCGAAGGGTCGCAGGCGGCAGCTTACGCACGCCGTTCAGGATCGTGAGCGGCGGCGGCACGACCGCGTGGAAGGTCATGTAATTGTGGAGCGCAGCCACGTCGATCGAGGTGTCGACGCCACCCGCCTTGACGAGCGCGGGCAAGGCGGAAGCGAAGCGCAAGGCGCCTTGGGCTTCGGCGATATAGAGCGGCTTGATGCCGAAACGGTCGCGCGCCATGACGACACGTCCGCTGTCACGCTCGTGAATGACGAAGGCGAACATGCCATGGAAGCGCGAGACGCATTCCTCGCCCCATGCATGCCACGCCTTCAGGATGACCTCGGTATCGCCGGACGAGAAGAATCTGTAACCCTTCTCTTCAAGCGCCGACCTCAGTTCGCGGAAATTGTAGATGCAGCCGTTGAAGACGAGCGAAAGGCCGAGGTCAGGATCGACCATGGGCTGCTGCGACTTGTCGGAGAGGTCGAGGATACGCAATCGCCGATGTCCCAACCCGACATTCCCGCGCACCACCACGCCCGACGCATCCGGCCCGCGAGGGGCAAGGACGTCCGCCATGATCGAGACTGCCGTAACCGACGGCGAACCGCCATCGAACCTGACTTCTCCACAAATTCCACACATGAACCGGGTCGAAACCTCCATTGTTGGTACAAGACGCGACGTCAGGGCCGCGGATCGATCCGCGGCCCTGACGTCGCTATGAAAACCCAATGCCCCACCGAGCCGACAGTTCCGCCATGGGCGTCACTTGGTCGCGGCTGCACGTTCGAGCATGTAGCTTTCGGCGAAAGCCATATGCTCGGCGGCGATCGTGCGCGCATCCTCCGACCGCCCGTCCTTAAGGGCGGCCATGAGCCGGTACTGGAAGGACAAGCCCGATTCGCGCGAGAGCGACGTCGGGTCGGCATAGATCGCCCGGGCGGCCGGGAGTTCGCGCAGCAGATTGTGCATGAGGCCGCAGACGAAGCCGAGAAGCGGATTCGGGCAGAGTTGCGCCAGCATCGAATGAAAATCGAGCTCGGCGACGCGCTGACGATACTGCTCGTCCAGATCGGCGGGTGGATGATCGTAAATGCGGATCGTATTTTCCAGGGCGATGAGTTCCTCCCGCGTCACCCTGCCGGCAACGAGCGCCGCCACCTCCGGCTCCAGCATCTTGCGCATGGCATAGATGTCGGAAATGCTCGGCTGATCGAAAAAGAAATGTGTCGACAGAAGCTCCATGGCGTGCCGCGCCGACGGCTTGGCGACGAATGCCCCGCCTCCCGGACCGCTGCGCGTGAAGACGAGGCCCTGCGTCTCCAGCGCTTTCATCGCCTCGCGTACGGTCCCCTTGGCCGCCTTGAAGGTGTCGATCAGGTCGCGCTCCTGCGGAAGCCGGTCGCCCGGCCCCAATCCTTCCAGGCGGATGTAATCCTTGATCCGATCGGCGATCGCCTCAGGTCTGCGTTTCGTGCGCTCGGCAGGGACGAAGAGACGCTGGCCGTCTCCACCGGTTTCCTTTTTCTTTTCGATGACCACTGGCATGAACCGTCACTCTTTCCTGATGCGGGGCGCGCTGGCGACAAGCTGTCGTGTATAGGCGTGCTCAGGGTCGGTAAAAAGGCGGGCGGCCGGTGCGGTCTCGACCACCTCGCCGAAATACATCACCGCCACCCGATCGGAGATCGCCTCGACCACCGCCAGATCGTGGCTGATGAACAGATAGGAGAGACCGAAGCGCTGCTTCAGATCGCGCAGCAGAAGCAGGACCTGCGCCTGGATGGACACGTCGAGCGCGCTCACGGGCTCGTCGAGCACGATGATCTCGGCCTCCGTCGCCAGCGCCCGGGCGATCGCGATCCGCTGTGCCTGTCCGCCGGAAAACTCGTGCGGGTAGCGCGAGAGCGTATCCTCCGGCATCTGCACCGCGTGAAGCAGTTCCTGCATCCGGGCGCGACGGCGGGGGGCTTCGTAGCCGCACAAAAGCTTCAGCGGCGTCTCCAGGATCTCCTGAATCGTCTTGCGCGGGTTCAGCGAAGCGACCGGATCCTGGAAGACATATTGGATCGTCTTGCCGAAGGCCCTCGGGCCGGATCGCCGCAGCGCCGCCGCATCCCTGCCTGCGATCAGCATGCTGCCGGATGTCGGCTCCTCGAGGCCGACGAGCATGCGCGCAAGCGTGCTCTTGCCGGATCCGCTTTCGCCGACGACGGCGAGCGTCTCGCCCCGCGCGACATCCAGCGAAACCGCCTTCACCGCCCTTGTTTCATGCTTCGCCTTGCCGAAAAGGCTGCGGCCTCCGCCGAAGGTCTTGGAAAGGTCCCGAACCTGAATGGCAGCACCCGTCATTGCGCCACCTCCGCCTTGCTGCCGGCAAAAAGTTCGCCGACACGATCCAGGAAACGCTCGCCCGTTCCGAGCTCGGGCACGCAGGCGATCAGCCGCTTCGTATAGGCATGCTGCGGATTGTCGAGTACCTCCCGGGTTTTACCGGTTTCGACGATTTCGCCCTCCTTCATCACGGCAACGCGGTCGCAGAATTCTGAAACAATGCCGAAGTCGTGGGTGATGAACAGCAGTGCCATGCCCCGCTCGCGCTGAAGATCGCGCAGGAGCTCCAGGATGCGGGCCTGAACGGTCACGTCAAGCGCGGTCGTCGGCTCGTCCGCAATGATGATCTCCGGATCGTTGGCGAGCGCCATGGCGATGCCGACTCGCTGACGCTGACCGCCGGAAAGCTGGTGAGGATAATGCGCCGACCGCTCGCGAGCGTCCGGGATTCCCACCTTTTCCAGGAGCGCGGCGGCTTTTTCCCGCCGCTCGGCCGCCCTGACCGGCTGATGCGCTGCGATCGCCTCCTCCACCTGCCGCCCGACAGGATACATCGGATGCAGCGTCGTGAGCGGGTCCTGGAACACGTAGGCGACCCGGCTGCCGCGGTTCGCGATCAGCCTGGTTTCAGGCATGGAAAGCACATCGTCGTCTCCGAGATAGACCGCACCGTTGCGGATCACACCCGGCGGCGAAGCCACGAGCCCCATGACGGACAAGGCGGTGACGCTCTTGCCCGAGCCGCTCTCGCCGATGAGCCCGAGGCATTCACCGGGCTTCACATGCAGCGAGACGTCTCGAACTGCGGGGATTATCTCCTTTCCCCGCCGAAAACCCGTTTCCAGCTTCTGGATCGCGAGGGAAGCACCTTCCGCCGTGCTTGCCGGCGCGGCGCGGCCGGGGGCAACTTCGGTCACCGGCCCCGGCCGCGCAAGAGCGCCGGAGCGAAGCCGCGGGTCCAGCACGTCGCGGATCCCATCACCCAAAACGTTCAGGCTGATGACGATCAGGAAAATCATCACGCCCGGCACGATCGAGACATGCGGAGCCGTGAAGAGCTGCACTCGGCCCTCTCCCAGCATGGAGCCGAGATCGGCCTGCGGCGGCTGCGCGCCGAGGCCGAGGAAGCTGAGCCCGGCCGTCTCGAGGATCATCCAGCCTGCCGTCGTCGAAATGGTGATGACGATGACGGGCATAACGTTGGGCAGAACCTCGGTGAGAATGATCGACAGATGTCCCTTGCCGGAGAGCCGCGCCGCGTCGACGAATTCGCGATGGGCGTAGCCGAGCGTCACGCCGCGCACATTCCGGGCGAAGAACGGGATATTTACGAGAGCGATCGCATAAAGCGCGTTCATCAGTCCGGGCCCGAGGGCGGCGACGATCGCGAGCGCCAGCAGGATATAGGGAAAAGCCATGAGCATGTCGATGCCGCGCATCATCGCGTTGTCGGTGCGCCCGCCGGCGTAACCGGCGACGATGCCGATGGCCGATCCGATACCGGCGGCAATGAGGGTCGCAGCGAAACCCACCGCGATCGAGACCCGCGTGCCCCAAAGCAGGCGGCTCAGAATGTCCCGGCCGAGCTGATCCGTGCCGAGGACATGCCCGGCGGTCAGCACGGGCTTCAACCGGTCGGCGGGTACCGTCGCATCCGGGTCCGGAAGCGGGAGGACCGGGACCAGAACGATCAGCAACAGGATCAGTCCGAGCAGCACGAGCCCCGCCGCCGCGAGCCGGTTGTTGAGCAACAGGTGCCAGGAGGTAATCCGTGCCGGCCCGCTCGGCGGAGCCGGCGATGCTACCAGCGCGCTCATGTACGAATCCTCGGATCGAGCATGGACTGGACGATGTCGGCGAGAAGGTTGAACAGCACGTAGCTCGCCGCAACGACCAGCACGCCGCCCTGCACCAGCAGGATATCGCGCGTCGAAATCGCCTTCACAAGCATCGCGCCGATGCCGGGCCACTGGAACACCGTCTCGACATAGACGGCGCCGCCCAGCACGAAGCCCGCCTGGATGCCGATCGCGGGGACGACGCTGACCAGCGCCGCGCGGAAGGCATGGGCGTAGATCACACGCCGCTCGGGCAGCCCCTTGGCGCGGGCCGTGCGCACATAATCCTGCCTCAGGACCTCCAGCATCGCTCCACGCGTCAGCCTCGCTATGACGCCGGCGGCAACGACGGCGAGCGTGGCCGCCGGCAAGATCAGATGGAGCAGAAGATCCTTGAGGTCACCCCCGCCGTAGACGGCGTACATGCCGGAGGCCGGCAGGATGCGCCAATGAACGGCGAAGAGATAGATGAGCAGCAGCCCGAGCCAGAAGGACGGCGTGGAGATGCCGGCCAGTACGAAGAAGGTGATGATGCGGTCGGCCCAGCCGAACTGGCGTACGGCTGAAATCACACCCGCGAAAAGCCCGATCACCGAGCACAGGACCAGCGATACGCCGGCCAGCACCAGCGTCGCCTGAAACCGTTCCAGCACCTCGTCGAGCACGGGGCGGTTCAGCGCGAAGGACCGGCCGAAGTCGCCCTGCAGCACGTTGCCGATCCAGATCGCATATTGCTGCACCAGCGGTTTGTCGAGCCCGAGGTCACGATTGATGCGCTCGACGTTTTCCGGCGTCGCATAGGAGCCGAGAATGGCCGTCGCCGTGTCGCCAGGGATCAGAGCCATGACGAGAAAGACGATGATGGAAAGCCCGAACAGGACGGGCACCACGGCAACAAGCCGCTTCAGGACAAAGGCCTGCATGGATAACCCTTTCGGGAGGTCTGTGTTGGTCGCCACCGGCAGAACGAACATGCCGGTGGCCGTTCCGGGTGCGCGATCTACTCTTTCGTCACGTCATGGAGATCGAGAAGGAAGGAGGGCTGAAGCTTGAACCCCTTGACCGCAGCGGTCGTCACCGCGTTCTGCTTCCAGTTGGCGACGAACAGCCACGGCGCATCGTCATGCACGATCGACTGGACCTCGCCATAGAGCTTGCCGCGTTCGGCCTGGTCGGTGGACCTGCGCGCCTTTTCCAGAAGCTCGTCCAGCTGCGGATTGGAATAGTAGCCGGAGTTGAAGCCTCCCTTGTCGGGCATGGCATCAGTGCGCAACGTCAGATAGGGAACGGTATCCGGATCGTTTGTCATCCAGGCCATCTCGGCCATGTCCGCCTTGCCCTCGAGGCCGGGATTTACGCGGCCAAGGAAGGTGTTCCACTCGTAGGTCTCGATCTTGACCTTGAAGCCCACAGCCTGGAGATCCGCCTGGATCGCTGCACCCATGGTGATCGGATCGAGCATGCCCGAGCCGCCTTCGGTAACGTAGAACGTCACCTGCGGATTTTCGACGCCGGCTTCCGCGAGCATTGCCTTGGCCTTTTCGGGATCATGGGCATAGGGCTCCACCGAGCTTTCCACCCAGTTGAAAGCCGGCGGTATCGGGCCGGCCGCGACCGTCGCCGTTCCCTGCAGCACGTCGTCCACCAGCGTTTGCTTGTTGACCGCATAATTGGCCGCCTGGCGCACGCGCTTATCCGCAAAAGGCCCCTCCTTTGTGTTCAGGATGGCGAACCAGACATGCGGCCCCGCCTGCTCGGCCACGGCGAAATTGGCATCCTGCTCAAAGGTAGCGAGATTGTCCGGCGGCACCTCCACCATCACGTCGATACCGCCGGCCATCATCTCGGCGACACGGGTGTTGGCGTCGGTGATGGGACGGAAGACGACGGCCTGAAGCTTCGCGGCGCCATCCCAGTAATCCGGATTGCGCTCTACGACGACGCGCTGGTTCGACAGCCACTCTACGAACTTGAACGGGCCGGTCCCCGACGGGGTGCGGCCATATTCCTTGCCATGTTTTTCCACGGCGGCGGGGGAAACGATCAGACCCGTGGGATAGGCGAGATTGGAAAGGAACGGCGCAAAGGCTTCGCTGAGCCTGAACTCGACCGTATGCTGATCCAGCACATTGACCGCTTCGACGGAGGCGAAGTTGAAGGAAAGCGGGAATGGCCCGGTGTCGTAGAATGGATGGTCCTTATTCAGCATGCGGTCGAAGTTGAACTTCACCGCCTCGGCGTCGAAATCGGAACCGTCGTGGAACTTCACGCCCTGTCTTAGCTTGAACGTATAAGTCTTGCCGTCATCCGAGATTTCCCAGCTTTCCGCAAGCGCCGGCTCAACCTCCAATGTACCGTCCTCGAAACGGACGAGGCCGTCATAGACGTTGACCAGGATGCGGAAGTCGTTGGTTGCGGTCACCGTATGCGGGTCCAGAGACTGCGGCTCGGCAATCTGGCCGACGACGAGAACGTCGGGCGGAGTCTGCGCTGCGGCCGGCGCGGCGGCAGCCCCTGCAAAAGCAAGAGCGGCCAAGGCGATGGCGCTCCGAAACAGCCTCTTCATGGGGAAGATCCTTTCGATTTGGCTTCAGTTCGCGAGGATGTATTTATAACGATAAATCTTCACGTTGCAATAATTTATCATGATTGAATTTGACCTTCACCGCGCGGGACATGGAGGGGATGGCCCCCGACCGACCCCTCGGCCCGAGGCGTTCGGCCCGCCAAAACGAGGTCGGTCAAAAGAGCGTAGCGATTTTTTTGACGATGATG
Source organism: Sinorhizobium sp. P24N7 (assembly GCF_042436655.1). NCBI lineage: Bacteria > Pseudomonadati > Pseudomonadota > Alphaproteobacteria > Hyphomicrobiales > Rhizobiaceae > Sinorhizobium > Sinorhizobium sp. P24N7. The sequence goes on from NZ_JBHMIW010000010.1 coordinate 178,575, forward strand.
TCGGATCGGCGGCGGCTGGTGCGTCTTCGTATCATCAGGTCGGGTTTTCGATCTGAAGCACAACGACCAGGAGGACGACGCGATGTCTAAGAACACCATTTGCCTATGGTACGACAAGGACGCCGAGGAAGCCGCCCGCTTCTATGCGGACACCTTCCCAGACAGCAAGATCGGAGCCATCATCCGCGCCCCCGGCAAATACCCCGACGGAGAAGAGGGAGACGTGTTGGTCGTCGAGTTCACGGTGGCAGGTGTCGCCTGCGTCGGATTGAACGGCGGCCCCACATTCAAGCACAGCGAAGCTTTCTCGTTCCAGATCAGCACCGAGGATCAGGAAGAAACAGATCGCTATTGGAACGCCATCGTCGGCAATGGCGGTCAGGAGAGCGAATGCGGCTGGTGCAAGGATAAGTGGGGCGTATCCTGGCAGATCACACCTCGCACTCTAATGGACGCGCTTACGGCTGGTGGCGAACAGGCAAAACGCGCATTCGACGCGATGATGTCGATGAGGAAAATCGACGTAGCTGCGATCGATGCGGCACGAAAAGGGGCTGACACGCTATGACCGCCGACAAGATCAAAGGACCGGCTTCCTATTTTCCATCGATCGAGAAGGCATACGGCCGTCCGATCAGTGATTGGCAAGCGCTCGTGCGGATGCACTATCCAGCGAAGCACATGGAACTCGTCGCTATGCTGAAGAGCGAACACGGAATTGGCCACGGCCATGCAAATGCGGTCGTGGCTTACACTCTCGCGGAAGACAAGCCGGCAGCCGTGTAACGGAGTATGGTGCGAGGCGAAACATCTCGTCTGCTTCCGCCCTTTGCGGTCGGGGGAAAGACCGTTGCAAAATGGGCGTTCCACGTCGAATTTCAACTGTTGATTTGCGACAGGTTTGTGCCGGTCACAGATGCAAAATGATTTGGCAATCGACAGCAGCTGTCGATTGCCGCGATACCCCGTACGACTCGCAGCCACGTGACCCTTGAATCCCGCGTCGATGGCGATCTTTGCCGCGCCTAATCGTCGAAAGCGACAAGGATCGGGCATGGCCGGACGCGCTGTCCACACATTCCTTCGACGGCCGCTGCAAACATCCCACGCACGATGCAATCGGCGAAGGAAGAGTCCAGACCATAGACTTTCCATTCTCGCCTAAACTTTAGGAAGCCATCGAACAAATGCCCTGGGCCGCAACGGGGGCAGCGATCGCGCAACCCATATACAGCGGCGACAGAGGCCGCCACCGGCATCGTTACGTTCCCGTCGACCGGGCACCACCCGCTTCGTCGACCGCCGGCAATTCCACGCAGCCTTCGCACGGGAGAGTCGCCTTCAAACGATGACGTTTTGCGCCGTTGGCGACTGAGCGAGGAGACCGGCGATGACCTTCGGCAATTGCGATATACAGCGGCCCTCTCGTCGCGCCGAGCGCCGGCACCTAGGAAACCTCCACGCGATCCACGTCCCTCGGAGCCTCTCGAGTTCTTACAAAGTATGGTAATTGCATCGACGCAGGATAGCTCGCAAGATAGAGGGACCTGGCGCGCGCGGCTTCGCATGCCTGCCCTAAATGGGAGCCACCGACGGCGCGCGATATAATCAATCGGTCTTTGTCCGGGCCGGGACATATATCCAAGGGCATATGGTGCAAGCGGTATCATGACGCTAGTCTCTGTGCCGTACTTGAAGCATAGACATCAGGCATTCATCAAAATTTGAAGTGATCACGCGCCACCCGGCGCCTTGCTATTACTGATATTGGCCTCGGCCCTCATTTCATTGACGTGGGCAGAAACATGCAAGCGCGACGCGTTATCGAGATTGTCCAGACCGGCGGTTATCTGCCTGCTGAACTAATCTTAACCGGTTATTGGGCAAGCCAGTCCGGCCTCGTGGTTTTCATTCTCAACGGTGTTGCTCCTCAGGCCGTCGATTTGGTGCTGGACCCGATCGTAGTGACGCTGCCGATGACGATCCCCGGCGTGCTTTATGTCGACGTTGGGGACAAAACACGCGTTCGCGAGGCTGTGCTTTTCGCCGAGGAGATTTACGCCGCTTCCACATTGTTCCGTCGTCTGACAATTCGTTGCGGCATAGCTCGCGAGCTCATCGCGCCCGTCGACAGGGCAATTCCAAGGCTGGAAATCCGCACCCTGTCTGAAAGAAACGTACGCACGCCAGACGTTGCAAAGCCACAGGTTGCTACGCCTGCCCCCACCGGAAACCGTCTCCGCTGGAGTGCCGCTGAGGCTGCCGGAAGGGTCTGGACTCAGTTGCAAACGTCCGACAGCTCCATCTGACGCGAATCAGCGCAACTGTTTTATTGCTTCGATGATTCCCTTCCGCATCTCTATGCTTGTCACAGAGATGAGGGCAGTACCGTGTCTGCGGCGCGGAAAGCGTTCTTTCAGCTATGGACTTGGTCTGGCTGGACCCCCGGGCTAGACACTCGAGCACCGGGACGAGGAGATCGAACAAGCCGCGGCGGGTATTGGCTCTCTGGAGGCCTTAGTCGAGCTCGAACCGATCTTTGTAGTCCTGCCGCAAGTTCGAGGGCTGATCTTCTTTCCGCAAGAAGCAATTGCCCACCACGAGGCATTCGATCTCGGTCCCCATGAAGCAGCGGAAAGCATCCTCCGGGGTGCATACGATCGGCTCACCGCGGACGTTGAAGCTGGTGTTGACCAATACGGGACAGCCGGTTCGCTGCTTGAACGCGCTTAAAAGCTCCCAATAGCGTGGATTAGTGTCGCGATGGACGGTCTGCACCCGGGCGGAATAATCCACATGCGTGACGGCTGGGATACCCGACCGCGGAACGTTCAGGCGGGCTATGCCGAACAATGCCGCCTCACCGGCACCGAGAGGCAGTCGGTGGCGATCGAGTACGTCGCCTACAAGCAGCATATAGGGGCTGTCTACGTCGACATCGAACCACTCCGCCACGTCCTCACGCCTGACGGAAGGGGCGAAGGGGCGGAAGCTCTCCCGATATTTGACCTTCAAGTTGAGCGTCTTCTGCATGGTCGGCGAGCGCGGATCGCCCAGTATCGACCGTCCACCCAGGGCGCGCGGTCCGAATTCCATGCGCCCCTGCATCCATCCTACCGCCTTCTCGTCGACGATCGCGTCCACGGTACGCGCGATCACGTCTTCGTCGCTCAAGACTGTATAGACCGCGCCACTGGCAGTCAGCCGCTTTTCAATTTCCCTTTGGTCGAACGCCGGGCCGAGATAGGCCCCTGCCATTCGGTCTCGACCGTCTGGGGATCGCCGGTTACCGAGATAGCCGTGCCAGGCCGCCAACGCCGAGCCGACCGCCCCGCCCGCATCACCCGCCGCGGGCTGGATCCAGATGTCGTCGAAAAAACGCTCCTTAAGGAGCTTGCCGTTTGCGACGCAATTCAGCGCAACGCCACCGGCGAGACAAAGGTGACGCTCGCCAGTTTCCTGACGGGCAAAACGGGCGAGCTTCAGAACGACTTCTTCCGTGACCGCCTGCACTGAAGCGGCGAGATCCATCTCGCGCTGGGTCAGGGGCGATTCCGGTCTTCGAGGTGCTGCGCCAAACAGTTCATGAAAGGCAGGAGACGTCATGGTGAGACCGGCGCAGTAGTCGAAATAGCGCTGGTCCAGGCGGAACGAACCGTCTTCCTTCAAATCGATCAGGTGATCCAGTATTTTCTGTACGAATAACGGACGTCCATAGGGGGCAAGGCCCATCACTTTATATTCGCCGGAGTTGACCTTGAAACCCGTATAGTAAGTAAATGCGGAATAAAGCAGCCCCAGCGAATGTGGGAAGCGAATTTCCTTAAGTATGTGGAGGTCCTTGCCGCGGCCATGACCCAGTGACGTAGTGCACCATTCTCCGACACCGTCCATCGTCAAGACCGCGGCGCTCGCAAAGGGCGACGGAAAGAAAGCACTGGCCGCGTGCGCCAGATGATGTTCCGTGAACAGGAGCGAGCCGGGCCATTGCTTCACCCCGGCAAGCTTGCCTAGATACCTGCGCAACAGCTTCTTTTGAAAAAGCTTTTCCTTGATCCAAAGCGGCATCGCCATCTTGAAGGAGCGGAAGCCGCGCGGACTTGTGGCGAGGTAAGTCTCCAGCAGCCGTTCGAACTTCAGGATCGGCTTGTCGTAGAAGACGACATGGTCGACCTCCGCCATTTCGCACTCGGCGGCAGACAGACAATAGGCCACTGCATTGGTAGGAAAGTCGGCATCGTGCTTCTTGCGGGTGAACCGCTCCTCCTGCGCCGCGGCAACGATGCGTCCGTCCTCTATTATCGCTGCCGCGCTGTCGTGGTAAAACGCCGAGATACCCAGAATACGCATGGGATCGGCCGACTCAGAACAGGGTGTAAATGAACGGCGCCACCGCGGTACCCTGCGTCAGCACGACCAATGCGCCAAAGACGCCGAGGACGATGAAAATCGGCAGCAGCCAGAACTTCTTGCGGATACCCATATAGGTCCAGAGTTCGCGTACCAGTTCCATCCCATTTCCTCCCCTCGTGAACCCGGACGATCAGAACTGATTTCGCATCGTCGCCGGGTCAGGTTCGTTTTGTTCCCGCGTCGTCCAATATGTGTCGGCACACTTGTCCAAGGAGGCTGCGAGCGGATCGTAGCCGCGCCATCTCAGGAACAATCCTATGGGCACGAAGGCCGTGCCGTAGATCAGCATCATCACAGCAGGATTGACGACCTTGAACATCAGTAGACCGAGCCGCATCCAAAGCCGGTTTGGCACCGAAAGCGAGTTGGGGAAAGCAAGCGCCAGCAGGACGAGGACCGTACCGATCGCGGCAAGTCCTACGGAGATGGACGATAGTGACCCGGTGACCAGCCACCTTACGAGCACGATAGCGAGGAGGATGCCGCCGACGGTATAGCCGAAGCTCCGGTTTGACGGCCCCTCCACGATGTGCTCGGAAAAGGACTCGTGAGACTTGTTCATTGGGCACTTCCTGCGCGGCCAGTGCTAATCGCTTTTTAATACCGTCGGGACGCGGCTTCGTTCGCGTCATTCTTGTAATCAATAAGTTAAGAGATGTGTATAGAACAAGCGGCGGTCGATCCGGTCAATATACCATTGGATATAGACGGCCATTAGTGCCAAATTCAGGTAAGGGCGGGGCAGAAGCTCGCCGGGACCGCGCTCGACTTGAAGTATTCAGCATTTTGATGAGACAGGAGCAGCAAAATGGCCTATATTCCGCCGCGCACGTTTTTCCGTATTCATTTTAAAAAGCATTTCTGTGAAATAAATCATGAGAGATTGAAAATCATATCAGCCAGACCATCAAAGGAGTGGGTCACCTGAGCCAGGGGTCTCACAAGCATTTTTCGTTGAACGGCTTCGCGAGAGGATAGGCCATCGTGACAAAGCGGCATCTGGGGCTTTTGGTATGCGCGATTCCCGGCCTGTACCTGTTGTTAAGTCCCATCTACGCTCTGCTGCACTACGAACTGTTCGCAGCTGAAAATCCGCATTTCCTCCGTTACGTGCTGATCCCGGGCGTGCTAGCAGTAGCCTTCATCGTCGTAGGCCTGTTTGCAAAGCCGCAGTTTTCCCTGCTCGTCGGTATCTGTGGTGCGAGCCTGTTGGCGGCTCTGTTTCTTTTTGAGGCGATGCACACGGTCTCGGTCGTGTCCGTTCGGCTGGGAATGTTCGGCCAACTCAGCGAAGCCCAGGCTGAGACGCTCACGCGCAACAAGAACGTGGTTCCGGGATTCACGCTTCGTGGCTTGAATCGGCTTGCAGGCACTGACGAACTTTCCGAGGCGCTTCTGTCGGGTTTCCCGTCGACACAAGTGGTGCTCTGCACTTCGAACAAGGGCGTCGTCAGCTATACCGCGGACAGGTTCGGTTTCAATAATCCGGACCATGTATACGACAAGCGGCTCGACGTGATGCTTCTCGGAGATTCATTCGTCGAGGGCTTCTGCCTGCCTCCGGGCGAGGACCTTGCGTCTAGGCTGCGCGGGCGCGGCCTTAGCACGGCAAGCATCGGCATAAGAGGAAACGGTCCGCTGACGGAACTGGCGACGCTCGGCCGCTTTGGTGAGACTCTGCGGCCCCGTCGCGTCGTCATGGTCTTCTTCGAAGGCAATGATTGGGAGAATTTAGAGCGCGAACTGACAATTCCGTGGCTTCGCGCCGCGCTTTCGCCCGACGCGAACTATGGTTTGCAGGCAACCGCGAAGGAGACGATGGACCAGGCCCGAAAGATTTTGGTGGAGCGTAAGAATGCGCCGATCACAAGTGTCGACCTCCTGACGAGAACAGCCTTGTTCCGCAATTTTGTCGCGCTGCAACAGACCCTAACGAGACTGGGACTCGTCTATCCAAAAATTACGCAGAGCAACCCCGAGTTCAGGCGTATATTGCAACGCGCGAAAGCACTCACCGAGAGCTGGGGCGGCTCCTTTACACTGGTCTACGTTCCCAGAATTGACCGTTTCATCGGGCCTTTCTCCTCGGATGAGCCTTTCGATGCGCTGCGGATGGAGGTTCTCGGTGCTGCGGCAGCAGAGGGCATCGAGGTCATCGATCTCCAAGAGGCCATACGCACTCGCCCCGAACCTATTCTCATGTACGCCCCTGACGCCCATTTCAGTCGCGACGGCGCCAGATTCGCAGCGAACGAGATCCTCACACGCTTGGCGGCAATGCCCGAGAGTGCGGGACAAATCGTCGGAAGCAACTGATCTTCCGGGGACGCGCTGACGGAATGCTGTCAACGCGTATCAAGACGCAGTCGCTGGGAAATGTTGGCAAGCTCCACGCGGGTGGTGATGTTGAGCTTGCTGTAGACGCTGTGAAGGTGGAGCTTGACCGTGCCGGAAGCGATTCCAAGCCTTGCGGCTATTTCCCGGCTGCGCAAACCTGCGGCGGCCAGGCAGGATATCTCGAGCTCGCGGGGCGTTAACTTCTGCATGACCGAGCGGCGCTCGGTGTCGCGCTCCCGGATTCGGTCGATCGCGGCACTTAAACTGCGATCCGTGAAATAGGTGCGGCCCGCAAGCACCGCCCGGATGCACTCGATGAGGGCGCTCGGCGCCTGTTCCTTTAGGACAATTCCACTCACCCCGTCTTCTATCGCCTCGGCAACTTCTTCATCACTGATATCCGCCGTCAAAATGACGCACGCCAGTCTCGGTTGGTCGCTGCGAAGACGGCGGACAAGATCCGATCCGCCCATTTCAGGCATCCGTAGATCAACGACCGCGAGGTCGACGGGCTTATTCGCGAGCGCTTCGATTGCATCTGCAGCTGTCCTGCAGGTTGCAACCACCTCCCAGCCGGACTCGGCGCCGAGCAAACGGCGCAAACCATCGAGGACTATCCGGTGATCGTCGACGACGAGGATACGCGCACTCACGGGTGAGCCGGGATCTTGATCGTTATCCGTGTCCACTGATCAACCTTCTCGATCGAAAGATTCCCACCCGACATCGACACGCGTTCGCGCAGGCTTCGCGGACCGCACTTGCTGGTCTCCAGTTCCGCATGCTCCAGCCGCCGGTCGAATCCGAAACCGGTCCCGTCGTCATCCACGGTCAAGGTCACCGTTCCGTCATCGCGTCGGATCCGAACCTCGAGAGTTCGCGCATGGCCATGACGCGCGGCATTGGCGGTCGCTTCTGCTATCATATGCACCAGTTCGTCGACCATCGCCACCGGCAAGCGAAGATCCTCGGGATATAGCACAAAGCGAAATTCTATCGACCATTGCTGCCGCAGACGCCGGGCCAAGGCCGCCAGCCGAAGCGCCAATCGAGAGTCGCTGGCGTGGCGGCCGGACCCCGGATCGAGCCTGCGGATGAGAGCACGTAGATCAGTCTGCTCTTCAGAAAGCATAGCCTGAATAGCCATTAAACGCTCGTCGATCTCATGATATTCTCTCGACGAGCGCAATGTCTGAAGCTGCAGCGCGGTGCCTGCGAGCGCTTGCAGGACACCATCGTGGATATCTCGTCCGATCTTGACGCGCTCTTCAAGGGCGGCTGCATCGCTAAGGCGGCGTAGCAAAATCGTTTGCTCGAAAAGTGTTTTCAATCGTTCGGCGACAATCTCGGCCAAGGCCACATCGTCGATTGTCGGGGCCGGCGGATCGAGGAAGAAAAGACGCGCCTCGACATCGCTCGCCTGAAACTGCACCGAAATTGCGCAGGCGATAGAGAATTCCGCAACGAGAGCCGGGGACACCGGCAGGCCGTCGCCACGCCACCAGTCGAAGCGCCCCCCGCCGCGATGAACAAGAGCTCGGGAGCGCTTCGCGTCGATGATCAGAAGACTTGCATGCTCCAGCGCCTCCGGCGTCCAGGGCAGATAGGCCGCCGGCGATAAGTGCCTGACCTCGCATGTCCCGCTCTCCCATGTCGCCAGATTGGTCCAGGGCTCGTCACCATCGCTCCAGATTAGCAGTGCACGAGGAACACGCGCCACCTGCACCGCATATTCCAACGCCGCCTCCGCCGGCCATTCGCGCCCGTCGGACGCGGAGGGTGTCCGCTCGACCAGACGTAACAACTCCGAGCGCACCGCCTCCTGATGGGTGCCGAGCCACGTGAGAAGAATGGTTGCCGTGACCAGGAAAAGAATGAACGACAGCGCGACGGCCGCGTCGACGTCCGAACTGAACGGCCAGACCGTATTAGAGAGCGCAAGGTATATCAGGATCGCGACGCCAACGGATCCGGTCCATAGGGCACCGCGCCAAAGCCAGTGAAGGGTCGCTGCCAGCTGGACAAATGGTATCAGCATGAAGACCGGACCGGATACGCGGTCCGCAAGCAACGCCAGGATCACCAAGCTGGAGACGTCGATGAGATGCCTGATGAAGGTCCCGCGGACCCGATGGACCTGGGCTTTCCAGACAAAATGGGCCGCCGCGATTGCATAGACCAGATAGATGACGAGGAACCAGAAGACGAGGTCCGAGCGACCTGGCCGAATGGTAGCATCGATCCAGGTGATCCAGAGGCTTCCAACGGCCAGAAGAATGCGAGCGACGGCGATAACACTGTCCGAGCGCGCGCGAAATGTATTGATCCATGTTTGCCGGCTGGTCGCAATTGCCGGTGCCCCTTCGAAGAGCGCGGCCGCCCAACCGGTCTCGGCGGCCATCCTGCCCTTGAGCGTGATATACCACTTGCGGAGATTGAAACCCCGCCGCAAGAAGGCCCGCGGCACCCTCATCATGCGCTCCTTCGATGACGAATAACCCTCTTCTGTATTGCGCGACGGATCTTCTCGAGGGGAGGAAATCCGCAGCGGAAGACAGGCAACCCACAAATTCCGAGAAACACGGGGGATTATGTCGAATCGCGGCCTAAAGAACCAGCTTCGTTTCCGGGTCCCACAGCGCCATTCAACCCTTCAGGTGGCAGCGCTAAACGATCGGAGCCGGTCTCGTCGCATGCGTAGCGAGTCAGAAAAGCGAGACGCCTCAGGATACGTCAGGCTCGTCCGCTTTCAGGTCCTGCTCGGCCTGTCGCACCTTCTGCCGGGTAAAGCCCCGAAGGCCAGAGACCTCCTCGGCGTCGCGCTCGATCTGGACCTCGCTTGCCGCGTAATACACCGCGAGCTTCGCGACGGACATCAGCGCATGGAGATGGATACGCTCGTAGCCGTGCGACGCGTCGACACCGAAGGTGAGAAGCGCCGTGCGCACATCGTGCCCCGCTTCGACCGCGGAAGCGGCATCGGAACGGTAGTAGCGGAAGACGTCCTTCTGGACGCGGATGCCATGCTCGCCGCAAAGCTCGTAGAGCTTTTTCGAAAGGTGATAGTCGAAAGGTCCCGTCTGGTCCGCCATCGCGAGCGTCACGCCGAACTCGTCCGAATTCTGGCCAGGCGCGGTCGTGCCGTTGTCTATCGCCACCAGCGAGGCGATTTCCGGGACGATTGCAGCTGACGCGCCCACACCCACTTCCTCGCCGATGGTGAAGAGCCAATAGGTATCGACCGGCGTTTCCACCTTCTCGCGCTGCATGGCCTCGAGCGCCGCAAGCATGATGGCGACCCCCGCCTTGTCGTCGAGATGCCGCGAAACGATGAACCCGTTCTCGAGGAATTCCGGCTGCGGATCGATAGCGACGATGTCGCCCACGTCTATTCCGAGCTGCACCAGATCGTTCCGGTCGCGTGCGAGCGCATCGACGCGCAGCTCGATATGGCGCCAGCCAGTGGGTTGCGTGTCGACCTCCTCGTTGAAGGTGTGACCCGAGGCTTTCAGCGGGAGAATTGAACCGCGATAGGTGCCCTTGCCGGAAAATATCGAGGCGCGGGCCCCCTCCGCGAACCGTGCAGACCAGTGCCCGATCGATACCAGTTCGAGGCGGCCGTTTTCCTTCAGCGCCTTCACCTGCGCGCCGAGGGTGTCCAGGTGTGAGACGATCCCGCGGGCCGGGCGCTCGGCGGCCCCCGGCCGAAGAGCGCGGATCGCGCCCCGGCGGGTCAGCTTGACTTCCAGGCCGAGCCGCTCGAGCTCACGCGCCGTGTAACGCACCGCCTCATCGGTGAAACCGGTCGGGCTCGCAATGTCGAGCAGAGCTTTCAGCCGGCTGGTGAGATAGTACGGGTCTATATTGATCGGTGTCTGCATGAACGCGTTGTCGCAATCATGGATGCCTGCGTCAACAATGTTGCCGAAGCGACGCGCGCTCCCGAAGATCGTCACGCGCGTCTCGAAAATCTCGGACGGGAACATCGCACCGCCCGCCACGTTGTAAGGTACTCAGCTATTCGGCAAGGCCAGCCAGGCGTCACTCGGGAGGTTGCGTGGGCAAATCCGCGAACGAAAGACGAAACGGCGTCCCGCTCATTCATGGCGCCAGCAATCTGCCGTCGGTGACGGTCGACGATTATAATCTGGAGCTGCGTGACGGCGATGGCTTCCTTGGCGACAGGGCCAACAAATTTGCCTTCCAGGAGAAGCTCGACGCCTGGCGCAAACGCGTGCGCAAGGGCGGCGACGATCCGCTGGGGCAGGCCCTGACCCAGGATCTGTCCAAAAAGCAGGTCGATGCCCTTCTTCACGGCGACGACAAGGAGGCGGCCGCCCTGATCATGGGTGCGGTCGACGAGTTCGCCGGCGAGCTCGCCAGCGTTCTCGAACGGTTCCTGCAACAAAAGAGCTGGAAAAATACGGAGCGCGTCGTCATCGGCGGAGGCTTCCGGGGAAGCGCAGCGGGCGAATTGGCCATTGCCCGCGCAATGGTGCTGCTGAAGGCTGAAGGGATCAAGATCGAACTCTCCCCCATCGTTCACCATCCCGATGATGCCGGGCTCATCGGCGCCGCGCATCTCATGCCCGCCTGGATGCTGAAGGGCCACAAGGCGATCCTCGCCATCGACATCGGCGGCACCAATATCCGCGTGGGCATAGTCGAGCTGCACCTGAAGGATGAAACCGACCTCTCCAAGGCAAAGGTCTGGAAATCGGACATCTGGCGACATGCGGATGACAAGCCCAACAGGAGCACGACCATCGAGGAGCTCATCGGCATGATCGAGAAGCTTATAGCCAAGGCGGACAAGGCGGACCTCGCGCCCGCGCCGGTCATCGGCGTGGCCTGCCCCGGCGTGATCAACGAAGATGGCTCGATCCTTCGCGGCGGCCAGAACCTGCCGGGCGGCAACTGGGAAAGCGAGCACTTCAACCTGCCTGCCGCGCTTAAGGACGCCATTCCGCAGATCGGCGATCACGAGACCTTCGTGATCATGCACAACGACGCCGTCGTGCAAGGTCTGTCGCAGATACCTTTCGTACAGAATGCATCGAGCTGGGGGATCCTGACGATCGGGACGGGCCTCGGAAACGCGCATTTCAGCAACAAGGTCGAAAATTGAGGCGCGGCGCGTCCTGGCTGCCGTGAGTGCCCGAATGGTTAAGCGCCTGATGCGCAATCCCGACGAATTGTCGGCTTTTCCTCGACCGTGAATTAAAGGCTTTCGGCTAACCTTCCTTCACAAGCAAAAAACGGGGAGTTCCGATTGTGAAGGTAAAGTCGAAAGCATTGTCCGGACTGTTCGAAGCCCGCAAAACCGTCGCCCGCAGCACCCTTGCCGTCATGCTTGCCGTGACCACCTGGGGCTGCTCCTCGACCGTCAGCCAGGAAACGACCGCTTCGATCGCGCGGGAAGTCGGCTACCCTTTGCCTGAAAGAAAGCCCGCGCCGGGCAAGCAAGCGGTCACGCAAAAAACGCCTAAACTCGTGCGCTCGGCCTATCTCGGGCGGGCTCCCTATGTCTGCACGCCCAGCGGCTTCGGCAGCACCTCGCGCTGTTTCCTTCGCTGAGCGATTTCGAAAAAGCGTGGGGCGGGGTTGCGGGCCTTTCGACGCCGGGCTCATCTGCGGAGCCGGTTTGAACTGCTGACATCGGCCAGCCGCGCAACCCCTTCCCGGCCGGGGGTTACTCGACCCGGCCGAGTCTCGCCTCGATGCGGCTCAGGCTCGCGCCTACGTAATTGCCGCGTCGAAGCTTGGCGAACTCGTCATCTGGCCTCACCCGTGCGTTCTTGAAGACGTACCAGGTGCCGTCCGGCTCTCGCCTTTGATAGATCACGCCACCCCGCTTGGCGTGGCTGAAGCAGGTCGTCGCCGGCGCCGAGCCATCCTTGGCGTGCCATTCGGCGCGGAAGCAGAGTTTCCCCGGGCCGGTGATGAACCAGCGGCCCACCCCATAGGACGGTTTGCCGTTCTCCTTTGACCAGGCGGTGAACCGGCGTGCCTGCACCGAGAAGTAGCCCGCCCCCTCTTTCCATATCCAGGATTTCTGGCCGTAAAGTTGGAGCAGCTCCGCGTGCGTCAGCGGAGTTGCCTTCCTCTCCGGGCGCGCAGTGGCGGCCTCGGCGAACGAAGCACCGGCTATGCTGGCGGCCAGCGCGATTGCCAAAGGTATTCCTCGGTATATCGATTTCATCACATGCCTCCATCGGGCACCTGCCCGCTAATGGTTTCGCGGACAACCCGCCAATCGGGGCGGCCGTAGCCCTGCGGCCAGTCATAGATCTCGCGATCGTTGAAATAGACTACGGCTGTCAGCTGCGGGAATTCGGCGTGCCGCTCGGCGACCGATGCCGCCCAGCTTGCTGCGTATGTACCATCGCCCTCATAGCCGAGCTCGGCGACCATGATCGGCTTGCCGTAGTTCATCACCCGGCCGTATCCGGGCGCCAGCCGCTCCGCGAATGTCTGATCGCGCCCGGTCGTGCCCCGATCGTAGGGCTGGTAACCGAATACCGAAAGCCCGACGATATCGACGACATCGTCACCCGGATAGAAGGCTTCCAGACCCTCGTTGCCTTTGGGCGACCACATGAACTTCGCGTGCTTCAGGTGGCTGCGGCAGACAGTCACCACGCGGCGATAGGCTTTTTTGAAGTCGTCGCCCCGCCAATGGGACCAGGAGAACTGGTTGTCGGTTTCGTCCATTTCCTGGCCCCAGCGGATGATCACGGGACTCTTGAGGGCAGCGGCGGCGGAGCAGACCTGGGCCATGTTCTCGTCGCGTTCGCCGCTCAGGATCGAACGCAGGAGCTCCCCTTCGGTCACGCGCCACTCGGGCGACCACGACCAGGGTTCGATGGTGATCATGAGCGAACGGCCGCGGGCTTGGGCATAGTCGTCGGCAAGCGTCAGTGTCGACAGATCGACGTCTTCCCAGGGCAGGAAGAGATGCTCGATCTTCGAGCTGCCCGGCGCGCCGAAGTCGCCATGGGGATCGTAAGCGCCGAAATCGATCGAGTTCTCCGTCAGGACGGGCCGCTTGTCCGATGGTGTCGCCATCGTCGGCGAGTTCGGTTCGGGGATGCCCCGCGGCATGTTGGCCGCGAGCACGGTACCCGACAGCAACAGACCGAGAGATGCAAAGGTAATGGCCTTGGATTTCCTGTTCATCGAACACCTCCAACCGCGTTCGTCCCGGTTTGCCGGCCAACGCTAATCTTTGTTTGTTTCACTTGGCCCTCGATACGCTCCTCGAAGGCTGCGAGCTTGGCGGCGACCAGATCCTCCCTGACCAGACGGTTGAACTCGTCGCCTGCCTGCGTCTTGGCATGTCTGAAGACGTACCAGTCGCCGGACGGCTCCCTCTTCTGGTAGATGGTTCCGTCGAGCGTCCGGTGGCTGAAGCAGGTCTTGTCTCGGGCGGCGGCACCCTGGCTGTGCCACACGGCCGTCAGGCAGAGTTGGCCGCGGTCATTCACGCTCCAGCGGCCTTCGGCCCAGCTCTCCCCCGTGGCCGATTGCGCCCAGGCCCGAAAGGCGCGACCTTCACGGTCCATCCGGCCGGCGCCGCTCTCCCATTTCCAGGTCTTGTCCTGGAAGATCATGTAGAGCTCGACGCCCGTCATGGTGCGGGCCTTTTCGGGAACGGCAACTTCCGCGGACGCCGGTGATTGGCAGAGGGCAAGGACGGCCAACATGCCAAGGGCGAAGCGCCGGCCGGGCAGCGCATGTCGGGTGCCGCGGCCCTCTCTCCCGAAGAATGGGACTTTCACTTTCATGTTCTTATCCCCTCTTAGAGTTGCCGTCCCGCTGTTCCGCGGGGGCGGAAATCCAGCGTGGCCGGAAGACGATCTTGCGCAATGCCGTACCGCCCTGCCCGGCTCCGGCCACCGCATAACGCTCTTCGAAGATGCGCAGGTGCCCACTGCCCCATGCAAGCGCCTCGAGCCCGTCCTTCCCGTGTTCGGCAGTAGCAATGCCGGGCAGTGCGACGACCGCCAGGAGCCCGGCCGCTATTGCGGGACGATAGAAACGGGAGGCGGTGCCAACGGCGTTTTCTCTCGAATGCCGCAGGACGATGACCAGCAGAAGCAGGCAGTAAATTGCCGCATTGAGGATCGCGAAGAGGTAGAACCCCTTGGCCTTCGCGGCATCTTCGACGAACAGGACCGGCAGGGCGGCCGAAACTGCCAGGAAAAAGTAGGGCGCGAGCACGCGCAGGGGCAGCGGATCGACCTCGGATGATCCCTTCGGCGTGACACGGAAATCCACGAAGGACCCGGTGAGCCAGTCGCGCAGAGCGGCCAGCGTGCCGGCAAGCGCCCAGGGCCAGCGCGCAAACAGGAAGAGCATGCACTCCCAGCTCAGGATGTTCGCGTCGTAAGGCCGGAAGGCGCCGGTTGCACGCCAGCGATAGGCCAGCAGGACGAGGATGATCGAGAGCGGCGTGAAATAGGCCAGAAACTCCGGATAGGTCACGGCGACAAAGGTTTCGCCGCGCGCAAGGGCGACGATCGGCATAGCAAACATCAGCGCCATGAAGCACGCGAAGAGCGGATACCAGAGCTGCGAGAAGAGGAACTGGAACTTCAGTCGCAGCGGCAGCCGGCCGACGAGACGCGGCGAATACTGCAGCAGGAGCATCACGAGACTACGCGACCACTGGAACTCCTGGGTCACCAGGTCGGCAAAGGTGCGCGGTCCGTCGCCATGGGCGATCGCATCGAGCGCGTGAATGCCGCGCCAGCCTGCCGCATTCATCATCAATGTCGTCGAATGGTCTTCGGCAAGCTCCGGGCCGAGACCGCCGATCTCCTTGAGGGCAGCCGTGCGCACCGCGTAGTGAGAGCCGATGCAGAGCGGCGCGAGCCCGCCATTGTATCCGGCCTGGAGAGCACCGTGCATGCTCGCCTCCGCATGGAGGCGGCCGCGTGCCGACCAGCTTTCTGAAGCATTGCGGTCGCAGATGCTCGGCGCCGAGACGTAACCCACTTCCGGGTCGGCAAATGGGCGCAGCATTTCGAAGAGGTACCCAGGTGCGGGGACGTGGTCGGCATCGAGCTGGGCCACGAAATCGTACCGGGCATAACCGTAGTGATCGTAGAAGAAGGCGAGATTGCCTTCCTTGCAGCGGGTGCGCCGTGGCCATGTGGCCCGGTGATAGTCCGCCCGGCCTTTGCGTGTGGAGACGAGGACGCCATGGCTGCGGCACCACTCGAGCGTCGCTTCGGAAGGATCCTCGTCTGCAAGCCAAGTGTCGTGCGGCACGTCCTGCGCAAGCATCGCCTCCAATGTCTCGGCGACGACGGAAAAGGGTTCCGACGGTGCCTTGGTGACGACCATGGCAATGCGACTGCCGGCCGGGAGCCGCAACGGCCCGTTCGGTTTCAACGCGCCATAAAAGACGGCAATGAAATAGGCCGGCAGCAGGGTGACCCAGGCAAGGACCGAAGTCACGATGGCACTGCCCAAAGCGTCAACGTGATGGCGCGGCTCCAGCCACCAGGACCAGAAATGGACGAGCGCCGCGGCCCAGAGCCCCGCGCCCAGCAGAAATTCCATCCGGCGTCCGCGCGTGAGCACAGGCACAAGCCGCGGCTCACCGTCTTCGGAAATGCGCGTCGGCTCATTGGCGGAAAGGACGGTCATGACCGTACCTCCAGCCCGAAGAACGGGGCGGCGGTTCGCACGATCGTCTGGAGATCGGAATATCGCGGCAGGAAGCCGAGCGTCCGGCAGGCCAGCCCGGCATCCGCATAAAGCGCCGGCGGATCTCCGGCACGCCGCCGGCGAAATACGACCGGGACGTTATGCCCGGTAATTTCGCCGATCGTTCGCAGGACTTCCTTTATCGAGAAGCCGCGGCCGGTACCGAGGTTGAGCGCGAGGTTCCCGCCGCCGTTGGTGAGATGCCGGTACGCCAGCACATGGGCGCTCGCAAGATCGGAAACGTGAATATAGTCACGCACGCAGGTTCCGTCCGGGGTGTCGTAGTCCTCGCCGAAAATCTCCAGATGCGGAATGCGGCCTGCCGCGGCCATCAGAGCCCGCGGAATGAGGTGCGTTTCGGGGTCGTGCCATTCGCCGAGATCACCCTCAGGATCAGCGCCGCATGCGTTGAAATAGCGCAACGAGACATAATTCAGCGCAAAGGCGGCCGCATAGTCGGCGAGCATGTGCTCGGCCATCAGTTTCGTCTTGCCATAGGGGTTGATCGGTGCCTGCGGCGTCGCTTCGTCGATCGGCAGCAACGCCGGTACGCCATAGGTGGCGCAGCTCGATGAGAAGATCACCTTGTCGACACCCGTCTGGCGGCATGCATCGAGGAGCGACAGCGTGCCGCCGACGTTGTTGTTGTAGTATTTCGCAGGATCGGCGACGGATTCGCCGACATAGGCGGATGCGGCGAAGTGGATGACGGCGTCCGGCTGATAGGCCTCGATGACCTCGATCAGGTGCCGCCCGTCCAGAATATCTCCCTGAATGAATGGTCCCCAGCGCACGGCGGAACGGTTTCCGGTCGTCAGATTGTCGTAGACGACGGGCTCGATGCCCTCGAGGCGCAGAAGCTTCGCGGTGTGACTGCCGATATAGCCGGCGCCACCAGTGACGAGGATAATTGGCGCAACCATCAGACCAACTCCGCGCTTTCCCGTATCGACCGGGAGAGAAGGTCGTCGAAATAGCGGATCGTGTGCGCAAGCCCCTCAACCAGATCGACCTTCGGACGCCAACCGAGCTCTTCCTTCGCGAGCGAGATGTCCGGGCGGCGCTGGCGGGGATCGTCCACAGGCAGGGGCCGCCGGACGATCTTCGAGCGCGACCCGGTCAACCGGACCACCTCTTCGGCGAGTTCGCCGATCGTGAACTCTGCCGGATTGCCGAGATTGACCGGTCCGGTAAGGGACGGCGGCGATGCCATCAGGCGGACGAAGCCGTCGATCAGGTCGTCGACGAAACAGAAGGAACGGGTCTGCAAGCCGTCGCCGTAGATCGTGATGTCCTCACCCTTCAGGGCCTGGACGATAAAGTTGGAAACGACACGCCCGTCATCCGGGCGCATCCGCGGGCCGTAGGTGTTGAAGATACGGACGATCTTGATTTCGACCCCATGGGACTTGTGGAAGTCGAAGAACAGGGTCTCTGCGCAACGCTTGCCCTCGTCATAGCAGGAGCGCGGGCCGAAGGGATTGACGTTGCCCCAATAGCTTTCCACCTGCGGGTGGACGTGCGGGTCGCCGTAGATTTCCGATGTGGACGCCTGGAAGATGCGTGCGCCACGACGCGCGGCCAGATCGAGGAGGTTGAGCGAGCCGATCACGCAGGTTTTCGTCGTCTGGATCGGATCTGCCTGGTAATGCGGCGGCGATGCCGGGCAGGCGAGGTTGTAGATCTCGTCGACCTCGAGGTCGATCGGCTCCACGACGTCGTGGGCGATTACGCGGAAGGTATCGAAACGCTTGAGCGGCGCGATATTGCGCCTCAGGCCCGTCGAGAAATTGTCGAGGCAGACGACCTCGTGCCCGGCGCCGAGAAGCAGTTCGCAAAGATGCGATCCAAGGAAGCCGGCACCGCCGGTAACAAGTATTCTCTTTTGAAGGCTTCGGCGCCGCAATGAATCTAAATCGTCATTCGGACCGAAGATAGATCCCCTGAAGTCATTTCTGAAATAGTTCACGGAATAATCCTCACACTATCTGCTAACTTCTAAAATTCATCCACAGCAGGCACAATAAATTGGTGATCGAAACTTTACCGTTCGAAACTACCTTAATTACTTTCGGGCAATGCTTGGAACAACTGTAGGTATTTAATACAAGCAGCAGATGGGGATTGTCGTTATCACCCAATCCCGATTGTTATCCCGCCGTGCATTTCTACATATAACGGGGTATAAAATGGAAACTGGCAGGTGTGCCCCGCCGATTCGATTCCACCTTGAGGCGAGTTGCATCAGGGTGGGACAGATTCGCCGCTCGGGTAAATCGCTCTTTCGGGCTCACCCGAACGGGCAATCCATTTCGCTGGAGGGTTGCATGACGAAGGACTCCGGATCAGGAGATGACCCCGTCGAAGTTCCGGCCTGGCCTGCCCATATGGAGCGGCGCCGTTGGCCGCGCGATCCGGCAGCCCGAAAGGACCGTTCAGCCGAAAGGTCGCCGGCGCTCGTACCTTCGCGATTTTCGACACATGATCTGCCGCCGCAAGAGCAATTTAGATCCTGGCGGGCGCATATGGCGCCGCTCGTGGACGTGCGCCTGCCCGATGGGGTGTCCGAAGAGGACGGCTTTGCGGCCGAACTGACCGGTTGGCATCTGGGCGATTTGCTGATCGTTCAACAGGTGACGCCGGCACATAGTTACGAGCGCTCCCAGGCCATGTTGCGCTCGAGCCCCATCGATCATTGGAACGTCGGTCTCTTTCGCAGCGGCCGGTCATGGACAGAAGCCGACCGCCGCGTCACCGAGACGGGGCCGGGGGAGTTCTTCTTCCGGTCGCTCGGCTATCCCTATCGAGGGCGCATGACGGATGCCGCATCTATCCTTCTCTTCATGCCCTATGAACTGCTCGCGGACGATGCGGGCAAGCTCGAGGGTGCAAACAATTCGGTCTTGTCCGGCAGCCTCGCCGACCTGCTCGCGAACTATATCAACGGCATGGAAGAAAACCTCGGCAACATCACCGTGGAAGAAGTGCCGCGCATCGTTCGCACGATACGCGACATGGTGGTCGCCTGCGTGGCGGCTGTGAGACCGGATGCGGGAGGCTCTCAGGCAAAGATGGGAGTGATGGAGCGGGCGCATCGATATATCCACCTGAACCTGCACTCGGCCGAGCTGACGCCCGAAGCCATATGCCGGGAGCTGGGAATTTCCAGAACCCGTCTCTATCGGCTATTCGAGCCGAGCGGCGGCGTGCTGAACTATATCCGCAGACGTCGGCTCCTGCAGGCGTACGCGGAGCTCAGCGATCCGACGAACAACCGGCCCATCGCGGAGATCGCCGAAGCGGCCGGTTTCGACCTCGCCGCCAATTTCACACGTGCCTTCAGCCACGAATTCGGAGCGAGCCCGCGCGAAATCCGTAAGGCTGCGGCCGCCGAACGCCTCGCCACGCCCGTTGCCCCGCCGGAGCGGGACCGCGGGGCGACGATCGGCGACTGGCTGAAGTCGGTTCAAGGATGAGGGATGAGCAGCGCACCCGTGGCACATCTTCGGGCGTCATGGACTATCGACACCGTCATGATCGCCGGGGTTTCCGGCATCAAGCGTTGGCGCCGCCGTCTATGACCAGCGAAGCACCGGTGACAAACTTGCCTTGCGGCCCCGCCAGCCAGGCGACGAGTCCGGCAATGTCTTGCGGCTCACCGTAGCTGCCGGTGGCGATACGTTCCCGTTGCGCTTCGGCATGGTCGCCATCGGCCGGGTTCATATCGGTGTTGGTCGAGCCTGGATGAACGATGTTGACGGTGATCCCGCGCGGTCCGAGGTCACGGGCCAGGCCTTTCGTCAGGCCGGCCAGAGCAGCCTTGCTGGCCGAATAGAGGCTGATCCCCGGCCAGGGAACGAGTTCGGCCAGGTTGCTGCCGATCGTGATTATCCTGCCGCCGTCACCGAGATGCCTTGACGCGGAACGAATGGCCACGAAGGGCGCACGGAAATTGATGGCCATCACCTCGTCGAAATCGGCGACAGTCGTCTCCTCCAGCGGAGCCGAGTGCCAAATGCCCGCGCTGTTGACCAGTATGTCCAGCCCGTCCAATGTTTCGACAGTCTGGCGAACGGCCTGCTCGATGGCTTCGGCGTCGCGGTTGTCGGCGCGGATTGCTACCGCGCGACCGCCTGCCTGCTCGATCTCGGACACGACCGCCTGCGCCTGGTCGGCCGCATTCACATAAGTCAGCGCCACCGCTGCCCCCTCCAGAGCAAGCCTCTTGGCGATAGCCGCGCCGATACCCCTGCTGCCGCCGGTGACGAAAGCGGTCTTTCCGCCCAAACTGATCGATGTCATCGGAAAACTCCATTCTGTAATGATCGATACAGAAATGTTGCCCGAGCTTGCCAATGCCTGTCAAGCGATATATTTATCGATCGTTACAGAAAAGAGTTGATCTTATGTCCGACAAAGGCCGGCCCCGCAGCTTCGATCGTGCCGATGCGCTCATGCGCGCCATGCAGGTGTTTTGGGAGAAAGGATACGAGGGCGCGTCGCTGACAGCGCTGACCGCCGCCATGGGCATCAATGCGCCCAGCCTTTATGCCGCATTCGGCTGCAAGGAAGCGCTCTATCTGGAGGCAATGGAGCTCTACGCGCAAACGGTCGGCACTGAAATCTGGGAGCCGCTGGAGACAGCGCCGACGGCAAGGGAAGCGGTCAAGAGATTCCTTTTGGCGACAGCCGAAGCCTATTCTCAGCCGGATACCCCGCACGGCTGCCTGATAGCGCTCGGAGGACTTTACCAGGCAGCAATTCCCGAAGCGGTCTGCGAAGCGATGACCCGTCACCGCACGGAAAACAGCGATAAGCTACGCGACCGGCTGGAGGCTGCAATTGCCGGAGGCGAGTTGCCCGATGGGGTGAATGCCGGCGCCGTCGCGACCTTTTATGCGACGGTACAACATGGAATGTCGATCCTCGCGCGTGATGGCGGCAGCTATGAAGCCCTGAGAAATGTCGCCGACGGCGCAATGGCCGCCTGGGGCGTGTTGACGCAAAACGCGGCGTCATAGGAACGCCCGGCGGGCTTCGGACACCCGCCGGGCAAGCTTGAGGTTCACAGCAGGAGAGGAAAGGCTACGCGGTTTCTCCCGCTCGAACGCGTCTAAGACCCATGATTTACTGAACGACCTGCACCACCGTGCGGCTCTTCGGCTCGACGATGACGCGCTTCTCGTTGACAACCGCATAGGCATAGCGCGTATCGTCCGGGATCGGCGTGACCACCACCGTCTCAGGCAGCGGCTTTCCGACTACGATCTCCTGTTGAACGACGACCGGCTCTGCCGGAAGCGGCTGCGCCTCGACATACTCGATCACCTTCGGCGGCGGCGGGTCGAGCGCCGCACCCGCGACTGCTCCTGCGACACCACCAACGGCTGCCCCGACAGGGCCTCCTATGACTGCACCTGCAGCAGCTCCGCCGGCTGCGCCGGTAACGGTGCTGTTCTTGGTCGTGCTCTGCGCTGCTGCTGGAGCAGCAAAGCAGCCGAGCCCGAGACCCAGAACAATGGCACCTTTGACGATCAGATCTTTCATCAGGCATTCTCCCGTTATGCGAAATGCGTCCCTTCCGCCAAACAACCCGTTGGGCTCAGGAGTTGTTCCGTGGCTTGGCGGAATGCAGCGAGCTGGCGAAATCGCCTCAATGCCCTGCTGGAGGAAATCCATGCAGGCGATCGGGTGTCGCCGGTTCCCTTCAGCCGGTGTCGCACTATAAGTGAAACCCTACAGCCGGGGATATTTGCCCGCACGCACGCCGAAGGCTCTCGGGAAATGGAGGAACAGCATTGGCCGACAATCCCCTCTACGACATTCGCGACGAACGTTTCCGTTCGCTGATCGTTGGCAGCGCAGCACTCGAAGAACTTTATCGCGGCTGCCGCTGGGCGGAAGGACCGGTCTGGTTTTCCGACCTCGACTGCCTGATCTGGAGCGATATTCCGAACCAACGCATGATGCGGTGGACGCCGCACGGCGGCGCTTCCGTCTTCCGCTCCCCCTCGAACTACGTGAACGGCAACACGCGCGACCGCCAGGGCCGCCTGATCTCCTGCGAGCACGGCGGCCGGCGCGTGACACGCACGGAACATGACGGCCGTATCACCGAGCTCGCCGACAGTTATGAAGGAAAGCGGCTCAATTCGCCGAACGATGCCGTGGTGCACTCCGACGGCTCGATCTGGTTTACCGATCCAACCTACGGCATCATATCGGACTACGAGGGCCACAAAGCGGAACCGGAACAGCCGACACGCAACGTCTACCGCATCGACCCTCTATCCAGCGCTATCAAGGCCGTCGTCAGCGATTTCATCCAGCCGAACGGGCTCGCCTTCTCACCGGACGAGGCGCGGCTCTTTATTGCCGACTCGGGATCTGCAAAGCACGAGATTCCGAGCCATATTCGCGTATTCGACGTCGCCGCTGGCGGCGTTCTCGCAAACGGCCGCTATTTCTGTTCGATCGACAACGGCAATCCGGACGGCTTGCGTTTCGACGTGGCGGGAAACCTTTGGTGCAGTGCTGCCGACGGAGTGCATTGCTTCGACGCCCACGGCACCCTGCTCGGCAAGATCCTCGTGCCGCAGACGGTGTCGAACCTCACCTTTGGCGGCCCCAAGAAGAACCGCCTCTTCATTACGGCCACCCGGTCGCTCTATTCCATCTACACGGCAACGAACGGCGTGCAGTATCCGTGATGCCTTCAGCACGCCTTCGAACCTGGGAGCGCCCTTCAGCTTAGCCTCAGATCGACGCCGGGGTGGAGTTTCTTGAGGTTCGGCAGGGACTTCGTCTGCCAGGGGAACTCGGAGCTTCCGCGAACGGTAAACTGGATGTTCGGCCGCTTGCGCGCTTCGATGGTGAGCTTCGCGAGCAGGTTGATTCCGGAGGAATTGAGAAACTGCAGCCCCGTGAGATCCACAGTCATGCGCTCCGGCTCGGCTTCGAGCATATCCATTACGAGGGAGAAAATCGGGGCGTAGGCTTCGGTGCTCGGCAAGCGCATCGTCCCGTCGAAATAGATGTCCTTGTCTTCCGACCAAACGCGATATTCGTCTTCCTTGATTTCCATGTTTTCGTTGTCCGTCAATTCGAGAGGTCGGGGATGGCGATAGAAGCATAGGTTTCCAGCGGGATCTTGCCATCCGCTTCGCCGGATCCGAATATCCAGGCGAAGTGTGCACCATAATCGCTCATGAGCGTCAAAAGTCCAAGGCCGGAACCGGAGCCGGATCCTGTTGCGTTCGCCTCTATCCGCTCAATCAGGAGGTCGGACGGATCTCCTATCGTTATTTCAGAAAGCAGATGGCGGAACTTGTCGGCCGTGCCCTCGTCGACAAGATTGGAAATCTTGGTTCGGAACGTGTTGGAGGCGATCGCCGCCTCTACGACGATTTCGCCGCCTGCACGGAATTTCACGGCGTTCTCTATCAGCTCATTGGTCAGATAGCCGACATTGTGCCGGACTTCCTTGTAGAGGCCGCGGGACGTCTTGTAGCGCAGAGCCGCGAACTCGGCGACGAAATCGGACGTCATCGCGCAATGCTTCCAGCCGAGATCGAGCGGGCCGTCGAAGAGACGAAGTTTCGTCGAATTCTCGCCCGTGCCGACGGCAAGGTCCTCCAGTCCATATAAGGTCGTCATACGCTCACCTGTGCCTCATCACCACCAGAGTGATATCGTCATGAATTTTCTGGGTGCCGATATGTGCCATCAAATCCTCGATGATACCGGACTTGACGTCCTCGGCGCTGCTGCCATAGCGGCATCGCGCGCTTTCGCAGAGCCTTTCGATGCCGAAGAGTTCGCCGGTTCCGCTCTCCGCCTCCGTCACGCCATCGGTATGGAGGATGATCATGTCGCCGCGACCGAAGGAGATTTCGCGCGTTGCGACAAAGGCGGAAATATCCGGCTCCAAACCGATGGGCAGACCGAGATCGAGAGTGTCGATCCGCTCCACCCTTTCCAGATCTCTGATGACGATCAGCTCCTCGTGCTGACCGGAGAGCGTCAGCCTTGCGCCGTCATAGTCGAGAAATGCCAGGGAGAGATGCTTGTTGGTCCTGGTCCTGACGAGATTCTTGTAGATCGCCCGGTTCACGCGATTGAGGAATTGCGCCGGCTCCATCTCGCCCATCTCCTGCAAGGCGCGGGCTACGGATTGGACCATCAGCATCAGCACGCCACTCTCAAGACCATGCCCCGTCACGTCGCCGATGCCGATCTTCAGCCGCTTTCCGTCCTTCAGCACGTCGTAATAGTCGCCGCCGACCTCGTCGGCGGGCCGCATATAGGCGGCGATCTCCAGTTCGGCAATTTCCTCGAGTTCGCCGGCCTTCGGCAGGACCATCATCTGGATATGGCGGGCAACGGCGAGTTCCGCGCCGAGACGCAGGTTCTCGCTGCGCAACTGCTGGTTCAGCGCTGATATCTGGAGGTTCGCCTCCTCGATCTCTTTCGTCCGATCCTCGACCAGCTGTTCGAGGTTCTCGGTGTGGAAGCTGATCTCTTCCGCCATACGATTGAAGGCGGCGCCGGCGTCGCCGACCTCGTCACGCGTCGGAATGTCGACCCGCACCGAATAGTCCTTGGCCTCGATGCGCTTGGCGGCATTGGCAAGGGCGCTTATGCCGCCGGTGATCCGCTTGGATATGGCGAATACGGCGGCAATGACGAAAAGCAGGGATACGAGGAGCGCCAGGACCTGATAAATCAAGATCCGGTTGGTCGCCTCCGAGATCCCGGCTTGGGCGGCAAACAGCGAAGCGTAGATTTCCCGCTCGGGCACGGCGATGCCGAGCAGCATCGCTTCACGGCGGACCGGGCCCGATGCCCAAAGGTTGGTCGGCTGCAACTGTTTCAGGACGACCAGATAGGGTACCCTCTCGCCGTTCTCCTCAAGGAAAATATGCTTGAGCAGCCCATCCTCGCCCAAGGGCAATCGTGCAATTTCCGGCTGGGCGCTACGACGCAGAGAGCGATCGACACCCGTCACACCTCCGCTGGCGGCCGCGTTCGACGCCCGAAGGCCGATGATCTTTTCTCCGACCGGATTGATGGCAACGACGTTGCCGTCCGACATCGTCAGAAAGCCGAAACCGGTCTCGGCAACCTTAACGTTCTCGAC
The DNA here is from genome assembly GCF_042436655.1 of Sinorhizobium sp. P24N7. Taxonomy (NCBI): domain Bacteria; kingdom Pseudomonadati; phylum Pseudomonadota; class Alphaproteobacteria; order Hyphomicrobiales; family Rhizobiaceae; genus Sinorhizobium; species Sinorhizobium sp. P24N7. Next base: position 204,181 of record NZ_JBHMIW010000010.1, read on the forward strand.
GATCTCGGCCAGCTGGTCGAGCGTGATATCCGTGCCGGCAGCGCCCAGCACACGACTGCGGTCGCGCGACCACAGCGGCTGGAAGAAACTCACGATGAGCTTGCCGGTAATCGCGTCGGTATAGGGCGCCGTCTGAGTGATGTCGCCATTCATGGGACGTGACTTCGGATCATGCGCCCATTGTTCCCAGGATTCGTAAAGCCCGGGAAAGAAGAAAGACCAGAACTCCGCCGAATTGTGCCCCGGGTAGAGCTTATCGAAGGTCTGGGCCTGATCGGTATAGGGCGCCGTCCTGAATATCGGTCGCTCTCTCGGGCCGATATAGTACATCTGCAGTTTCGACTGACCGTTTGCGAGCAGGCTCGGCGCGACAAGGTCCAGAACCGCGCTGTTCTCGATGTCCGTCTGCACGTCGGGAAGCGGAACGTGGTTCTGATCAAGAAGATAGCCCCAGACGCTGACGACCGAGGGAGGGCCCGGCAGGTTCTGAGCCCATCCCCCTTTCTGATCGTACGCGACCGTCACCGTTCCCGGCGCACCGCGCGCCATCGCCTCCCCGATTTCCGATTTTCTCACCGGCCGATCGATCTGCTCCTGGAGAACGCCCGCCAATGTGCCCACATCGGAGTGGACCTGGTTGAGCAGCAGGTTGACCCGGGCGGCCGTGGTTGCCGCATAGGAGCGGATATAGTCCTGGTTGGCCTCCTCCAGGCCGCGGCCGACTTCCGCCGCCGCGTCGCGGGAAAGTCTCTGCACGTTCCAGAGCGCAAGACCGCCGGTGACGAGCAGATCGAAGAGCACCGCGCTTCCGACGACCAGCACGAACTTGGCGCGGAAGGAGCGCAGGCCCAAACGGGAGGTGTTTTCCCCGGGCAGACTCATAGCGGCTTGCGCCCCGAGGCCGCCCAGATCGGCCAGCCGGCATAACCCTTGGGATGGAGAGCCGCAAAAATATGATCCCGGAAACCCTGCCGGAATCGTTCGATGAACTCGGGCGGGTCGCCGCGCTTTACGGCCATTTCACCGGCATAGACGTTCTCCCAGGCGGCGATGATATCGGCGAAGTCTTGAGGGTCTCCGTCGAGATTGGTGACCATGAACGATTCGACGATGATATCGTCAAAGCCGGCATCAACAAGATAGCGCTTGCTCTTCGGTCCGAGCTCCACATCCATCTCGAAATGGCTGAACAGCCTCGCGACCTCGTTGTAGGTCCATTGAATGCTCTGTGCGCGCGGCTCGCCGAGACAGTGCGAATTTTTCTCGTTGGTTATATAGACGCGCCCGCCCGGCTTGCAAATGCGGAAGAGTTCCTTCAGGAGCACGTCCGGCTGATTGAAGATCTGCAGCGAGTGGCGGCAGGTGACGAAATCGAACTGGTTATCCTCCAGCAGCATCTCGGAGGCATCGCCATAGGTATATTCGATATCCGTGACGCCGAAACCGGACGCCACATCGCGCGCATAAGCGAGGCTCGCCTTCGAATGGTCGAGTGCGACGATGCGTGCCGGCTGGAACTCCTTTCGAGCCAGCATGGCGAAGTCGCCGATGCCGCAACATATGTCCGCCATCGTCATACCCGGGCGCAGGCCGTGACGCGGGAGGATCGTGCGCTCGTGGCGCCAGGTCATTTTCGTCTGTGTGCGCAGGATCGGGATGAAGCTCGTATTTTCTACGAAGCTCTGCCCAGGATAGAACTTCGAGTCGTAGACCTCGACGGTCACTTGCGGCTCGATCCTGTTCAAATGGGCGAACATGCGCTCGGTCCAGCCCACGACGCTCGAGGTCACGACGACGAAGCGAATGTCCGACCGCGTGCGGCAGGCATCGAGAAGGACGCGCGCGAAGGCGTGATAGGCCGTGTTGTTCATCTGTACCAGGCGCTTGACGTTGATGTAGAGAACGCCCCGCACCTCTTCGATTGCGCCTTTGAGCATCGATATGCTTGCGGCAATCTCGTCGGCCGAGCGCGGCCGCATCACCCCGGAAAGAGCGAATTCCTGACTGTTCGGGTCGAATTCCACCTTGAAGGGAACTGCAAACGCTGTCGTACTCACCTCACCACTCCTTCAAGAGGCAGATCCACGACAAGCTTGATCGATGGCGGATCGCTTTCGTCGAGCCGGACGTCGGCATCGAAATTGATCGACAAGTCCAGAAGAACGGCCTCGCGACTCGGTGCGAGATCGGTGGAGATGGAATCAAGGTAGCGCGCATGGGCGTCGCCGTCGCGGGTCTTCGACACCGCCTCGCGATAAAACTGCCTCTGCCCGGGCGGGCACGGGAACGTAAGCTCCACCCGCTCAGTCGGCCCCCATCGATAAACCGCACAGCCGATCCGGCCGTCGGGGGAGCCGCTGCGAAACGAGACCTCGAGAAGTTCGTTCAAGGCGGAGGAGAAGAAATTCGAGTGGCGAACGGGATCAGTGCGATTGTGACTTATCATTCGCGCCATGAAGGTCGACAGCTGATCGCAATGGTTCCAATCGGAAAGAAAGGCGCCCATCTCCATCTCGAACTGGAGCAAGGGCTCGAAAGCGGCTTCCGTGGGCTGGTTCTCGGCTCCGTGCATGCGGCTTCCTCCGTTACGCAAAAAAAGCGACGCGAAATTCAATGACTGCCCGAAATAATTCCCGGCACTGACCCCCTCATCTTCGTTGAAAACCTGCCGCAGGGATGGCCGGCGTTTTGCGGATAAAGTCGGCTATCGCTTCCGCGCGCATCGGCATGCCCAGAAAATATCCCTGCAGGCGATCGCAGCCTTCATTCCTGAGCCAGGCTGCTTGCTCCGCGGTCTCCACTCCTTCGGCGGTAACATCCATGCCGAGGCCGTGGGCGAGCGCGATGATGGAGCGCACGATCGTCTGGCTCTTCTCGTCCCTTTCCAGGTCCCTGATGAAATATTGGTCGATCTTGATCGTGTCGAAGGGGAAATTCTTCAGGTAACTCAGCGACGAATAGAAGGTGCCGAAATCATCAAGCGAAATCTGCACGCCTAATACATTCAAAGTATTGAGCGTATCGAGGTTGTTGGTCGTACGCTCCAGAAGCACCGACTCGGTGATTTCGAGCTCGAGACGGTCTGCGCGCATGCCGACCAGGTCGAGCGTCTGGGCCACGCGGTCCGTAAGCCCCTCGTGAAGGAATTCGGCGGGAGAGAGATTGACGGCGATCGTGAAGTGGGACGGCCAGTCCATGGCAGCCCGGCACGCCCGCTCCAGCAGCCATCGCCCGATGTCGCTCATCAAACCGTCGGCTTCCGCCATCGGAATGAAGACACTCGGAGGGATGATGCCGACCAGTGGGTGACGCCAGCGCAAAAGGGCTTCGAAGCCGACCACCGCCGAGGAGGGCTTCACCAAGGGCTGATATTCAAGGAAGAACTGCCCCTCCTGAAGGGCGGTGCGCAGGCTTCGGCGCAACATTTCCCTTTGTTCCAGCACCATGAGCATCGAGCGGCTGAACGTGCTTGACCGGCCCCGACCGTCCTTCTTCGCAGCATAAAGCGCGATATCGGCAGCTTTCATCAGTTGCTCGACCTCGTTGCCGTCCGCCGGCGCGACGGCAATTCCGACGCTTGCTCCGACGAAGACGTTGATGCCCTCGACCGTGAACGGTTCCTTGAACGCGTTGATCAGTGCGTCTGCCAGACGTTCAGCCTCGCTCGGCTGATCGGCCCTCCACTGAATGACCGCGAACTCGTCCCCGGCCAGACGGTAGGCGAATTCCCGATCCCTCAGGACGCTCCTGATCCGGTCCGCCGCCATCTTGAGAACGGCGTCGCCTGCCCCGTGTCCCAATGTGTCGTTGATCGGCTTGAAATCGTCGAGGTCGATCTGCATGAGCGCCAATCGGACGCCGTTAGGCACAGGCAATGCGCCCCGCAGCTGATCGCTGAACTGCCGCCGGTTAGGCAACCCGGTGAGAACGTCATGGGTCGCCTGATGCAGGAGAAGAGCACGATCGCTCTCGCCCTGACTGAACGCTTCGCGGTAGGTGGAACTGCTTTCAGCTTCGACGACCCCGATGCCGCGCGCACTGCGGAAAATGACGAGCGTGCGTCGGCTCCCGGTCGATGCATGGGCGGTTTCGACGGTGCGCGGCAATCCGCTTGCAACGACGAATTCGACGGCGGACTTCGGTCCGGGCGCCAGCAGTTCCGGATAGATGTGCCAAAGGGACGCCTCGACGAGAGAATCGACGGCATAGGTCTGTCTGAGCCGCGGCGTGCATTCGACGAGCTGAAAACTCGCGTCGTAAAGCGAGACAAGTTCGTCGGAACCGGCGAAAAAGTCGGACTCGACGGAAGATGAAGCAGGCAGTGTCGTATCGCCGTCCGGCATCCTCGCCTTTCCTTCCGTTCCGTGTCGCCCGAGCAAGCCCCTGAGGCTACAGTTCGCTATCTTCGATGCAACCCTGCCATTCCCAGAAAAATTATCGCGGAACGTGTCGCGGTCAATGGCGCACGACTGCAGAGAGTTAATTTGCGTGATTCCGGCGGAAAGATGGCTAAGGGTTGAACTCGGCTGCGGGCACGCAGGCGCGGCCGATCCATCTTGTCACGATGGACCGGTTTCCGGACGCTACGGCGCAAGGATCAACTTCTCGCGGCAGACAGTCCATAGCTCGCGTGCGAAAGAGCCCGCTCTATGCCGCGCAATTCTGCAAGCCCTTTCAGTCGGCCGATCGCCGGATAGCCGGGCTGGGCCCCACGGGAGAGGTCGTCGAGAATCTCCTGCCCGTGATCCGGCCGCATCGGAATCTGGTGGTCCGACCGACTGGCGGCGCGCCGCCGCTGCTCTTCCTTGAGCAGTTCGGCAATGACGGCCACCATGTCCGTGTCGCCCTCCAGATGCTCGTCCTCGTAGAAGGAACAGGGTGTCCGTTCCTCCTCGCGTTGGACGTTGCGCAGGTGGACGAAATGAATTCGGGACGCGAACTGGCGGGCCATGGCCGGCAGATCGTTGGCGGCCAGGGCACCGAGAGAACCCGTGCAGAGGGTGACGCCATTGGCAGGGCTGTCGACCTCCCGCAGCATGAAGGCGTAATCTTCGGCGTTCGAGAGAATGCGCGGCAGGCCGAGCAGCGCCCAGGGTGGATCGTCGGGATGGGCACAGATGTTGATGCCCGCCCGTTCCGCCACCGGCGTCACTTCCGCGAGGAACTCTACCAGGTGATGCTGCAGTTTTTCGCGACCGACGCCGTCATAAGTGCGCAGATGCTCTCGAAGCTGCGGCAGACTGTAGCCGTCGGCAGAGCCGGGAAGCCCCGCGCCGATATTGCGGGAGAGCGCGAGCCGCCGCTCCTCGGTCATTTCACGAAACCGCCGCTCGGCCGCCTCCACCGTCGGCGCGTCGTAGTCCTCGTAAGCGCCCGGCCGCTCAAGGAGATGGAGGTCGAAGGCCGCAAAGTCGATCCGGTCGAAGCGCATCGCCTTGGCGCCGTGGCGCGCGGTCCAGCGCAGATCCGTGCGGGTCCAGTCGAGGACCGGCATGAAATTGTAGCAAACCGTGTGGATGCCGGCGGATGAAAGACGACGCAGCGTTTCCTGCCAATTGGCGATGTGCTCGCGCCAGGGACCGGTCTGAGTCTTGATGGACTCGGAAACGGGCACGCTTTCCACAACCTCCCACTCCAACCCGCCTGCGCGGACCTCCTCCTGCCGCTTGCCGATCTCTTCAACGGGCCAGACGTCGCCGGTCGGAATATGGTGCAGCGCGCTTACGATCCCCTGCGCACCGGCTTGCGCTGCATCTTGAACGCTCACCCGGTCCACCGGCCCGAACCAACGCCATGTATGTCGCATGTGAACTCCTCAGGAAAGAAATGTCAGCTGCACCTTGCATGCAGCGGATCGATCGCCGGCCTGCTCGAAGGCCCGAACCGCCTCGTGGACCGGAAACTCATGGGAAATGATCGGCCGCACGTCGATCCGGCGATTAGAGATGAGCGCGACGGCAATGGCGAATTCTCGGTCGAACCGCTGCGATCCGACGAGCCGCAACTCCTTGCCGACCAGCGAATGGAGCGGCAGGTTGATTTCGCCCGTCACGCCGACCTGCACGATCGTGCCGCGCGGCCGAACTGCCGCGACCGCGCTGCGCAGTGCCGGTTCGGCGGCCGAGCACTCGAAGGCCACGTGGAACTGGCCCTTGTCGGCCTCGTAGGCGGCAAGACCAGCCGGATCGCGACGCACATTGACGGTGCGGGTCGCGCCCATGGCCCTCGCTCTGTCGAGTGCCGCATCGGCCAGATCCGTTACGACGATCTCATCGGCTCCCGCATGGCGCGCCGCCGCCACCACGAGCGCGCCAATCGGCCCCGCTCCGGTGACGAGTATCTTCTTTCCCCTGATTTCGCCGGCCTGGGCGACCGCGTGAAGACAGACCGCCAGCGGCTCGGCGCAGGCTGCCTCGCCGGGGCTGACCAGCGAGCCCGCTGGATGACATTGGACGGCCGGAACCACCAGCCAGTCGCGGAACATGCCCTGCGTGTGGGGGAGACGCATTGCGCTGCCCAGGAAGCGCATATCGAGGCAGTGGACCGGGAGGCCTTCGCCGCAAAAGCGGCAGGTCCCGCAAGGCTGGCTCGGATTGACCGCCACCAAATCATCGACAGCAAGGCCGGAGACGCCGGCCCCGAGCGCCGCGACGCGGCCCGAGGCCTCGTGGCCGGGTATGATCGGCTCACGAACCCGGACGGGCCCGAATCCCCCGTCCCGGTAATAGTGAAGGTCCGAGCCGCAAATGCCGCCTGCGGCCATCTTCAAAAGCACCTCGCCATCCCCCGGCGCAGGAACGTCGGCGACTTCCAGCCGAAGATCACGTGGGCCGTAAAGCCGGGCAAGGCGTGTGCGCATGGGTGCTCCCGACATCAGCGGATCAGTCCCACGGACTGCGGCAGCCACAATACCACAGCCGGAACGAAGGTGATCAGAATGAGAGCGATGAACAGCGGCACAAGCCATGGCAGGATCGCCATCGTCGTTCGCTCGACCGAGAGCTTCGCCACCCGCGACAGTACGAAAAGCACCATGCCGAGCGGCGGGTGAAGCAGGCCGATCATCAGGTTGAGCGTCATGATCAGGCCGAAATGCACGGGATCGATACCGAACTGGGCGGTCAATGGCAGAAGGATGGGCACCAATATGGTGATTGCCGCGATCGTATCGAGAAAACAGCCGACGAAGAGCATCAGAAGGTTCACCAGGATGAGGAAAACCCATTTGTTGTCGGTGATTGTCAGGATCGCGCCGGAGAGCATCTGCGCGGCCTGACTGACCGTCAGGAGCCATGCGAAGATCGACGCCGCCGTGACGATGAAGAGCACCGATGCCGTCGTCTCGATCGTGTCGAAGGTCGCACGGGCAAGCGTCGACATCGTCATCGTGCGGTAGCGGACCAGCCCCAGGAACAGCGACCAGATCACGGCGGCGACGGCCGCTTCCGTCGGCGTGAACCACCCCATGGTCATGCCGCCGATCAGAATGATTGGCGTCATCAGCGCCATGACGGCGGAAAAGTCGAAATACCAGTCGAGGGCCAGCAGCACCACGAGCGCGATGCCGACCGCAAGGTTCATCGACAGTCCGGCCGCCATCAGGAGATAGATGAGAAGCGGAACGGCAAGCACGACCACGACCTCGAGCGATGCCGCAAGCAGCCGCTTCAATTCGAAAGGCGTATCCGAGCCCCAGCCGCGCTTATAGGCGAAGATCGCCACCGTCAGCATCATCAGCACCGTCATCACCACGCCCGGCACGACACCGGCCATGAACAGCGCCCCGATGGAGACGTTCGCCATCATGCCGTAGATGACGAAGGGCAGCGACGGTGGGAAGATCGGACCAAGCGTCGCCGAAGCGGCGGTAACGCCGACCGCCGCATCGACCGGATAGCCGTGATCCTTCATCGCCTTAATCTCGATCGTCCCGATGCCGGCGGCGTCCGCAAGCGCGGTGCCCGACATCCCCGAGAAGATCACCGAGCCGACGATGTTGACCTGTGCCAGCCCGCCCTTCATCCAGCCGACGAGGGCGACCGCGAAGGAATAGATGCGGCCGGTGACGCCGGCGGAGTTCATGAGGTTGCCGGCCAGGATGAAAAAGGGCACCGCAAGCAGCGGAAAGCTTTCGACGCCCGCAATCATCCGCTGCGCCGCGATGATGTCGGGCGCGACATTGTAGGAAACCAGATAGAGGACTGACGCTGCAGCCATGGAGATGGCGACGGGAACGCCGACCAGCATGAGGACGAGAAAGGAACCGACGAGCAGGAGCATGGGGATCAGTCCTCGACCTTGTGGAATTCTTCGGGCTTTTCGAGAACCGAATAGCCGCGGCGCTGATTGGCCACGAAGACCTGGATGGAGCGGATCAGCATCAGCACGAAACCGGCCGTCACGCTATAGAAGACGATGTTGCGCGGCAGATCGACGGTGACCATACGTTCATGGGCGACGATCGCCACGTAGCGCCACATCAGCCAGCAGGCATAGGCGAAGAAGACGATCCGCACCAGATCCACGAAGATCGCCAGGGCACGGGCGACGGTCGGCGGCAGATAATGATAAAGCACGTCGACCTGGATGTGGCGCGACAGGCGCACGCACATGACGGAGCCCAGAAACACGACGCCGATCAGGCAGTTCGTGGCGATCTCCTCCGTCCAGGCATAGGAGTCGTTGAGCACGTAACGCGTGAAGAACTGCAGGAACACGCATCCGGTCATCAGCCAGAAGACGGCGAGCGTCACCCAATCCTCAAAGGCATAATTGGAGAGATCCGCGGCTGGCGGAGCCTCTTCGAAGGCATGGGCGATTTCTTCGGGCGTCGTTTGCAAATGGACTTCCTGGGACATGGCATCATCCGGCGTCTGGAAAAACGAAACGCCGGCCCGCCATGGAGGGCGAGCCGGCGAGAGTGGTTCACTTGATGGCGCGGATGGCCTCCCAGTCTTCCTTGTTGTAGCCGAAGTCTTCGAGCTTCACCTTTTCATTGACGGTCTTCTCGAAATCGGCCCTGTCGACCTCGGTCACTTCGATGCCACGCTCCTTGAAGGTGGCCACGAGCTCCTTTTCGCGCTCTTCGATGATCTTGGTAGCACGCACGGCCGCCTCCTGCATCACCTCGGTGAAGATCTGCTTGTCGGCATCGGAGAGCTGCGACCAGAGGTTCTTCGAAACGACCGTGTTCAGATGATCGACGATGTGGCCCGTCAGAACGATATGTTTCTGCACTTCGAAGAACTTCTTCGCCTCGATCGTCGTCAGCGGATTTTCCTGAGCCTCGACGGTGCCGTTCTGGAGCGCGAGATAGACCTCGGCAAAGGCAATCGGGGTGGTGTTGGCACCGCAGGCCCGCGGCATGGCGAGATATGCCGGTACGTCCGGCACACGCATCTTCAGGCCCTGCATGTCGGCGCATTTGGCAATCGGCCTGTTCGATGTGGTGTGGCGCGTACCGTAATAGGTGACGGCGGTGATATGGTTGCCCGATGCCTCTTCATATCCCGCGGCCAGACGCTTGAATACGTCGCTCTTGGTATAGGCGATCATATGGGCGGGGTCGCGGAAGATATAGGGAAAATAGGTGACGCCGATCGGCGCATAGTCGCGCGCGGCGAAGCTCGAGCCTGAAATGATGATATCGACGGTGCCGAGCTTCAGGCCCTGATTGATATCCGCTTCCTTGCCGAGCTGCGACGCCGGGAACACGTCGATCTTGTAACGCCCCTCGGTGCGTTTGGCGATCTCTTCCGCCGCCCAGACGGACTCGGTATGGAACGGCTCCGACGTTTCGTAGACATGGGCCCATTTGAGCGCCGTTTGCGCATGAGCCGATAGAGCTGATGCCAGGATGGTCGCGGTGGCACCGAGTAGCGTCAGCAGTCTGATCGTCATCTTTTTCCTCCCAAAGTGAAATCGTCGCTGTGTGGATTACCGCCCGACGCGCCTCCACGCGGCGGGTATCGTGCTGTCTGACGGCTCCTCATCGAAGCTCGCGGACAGGCGAAGCTGCGATTGGTCGAGATGCGCCCGCATGGCTGCGCGCGCGGCGGCGGGATCCCCGAGCGCGATCGCGTCGCGGATGACGCGATGCTCCTCCATCGCTGCCCGCCAGGTCTCGGTGTTTTCGAAATAGCTCGCCAGCTTTTCGAAATAGGGCGTCATGCGCATGTCGTGGATGCTGCCGACGAAGCGGTTCAGAGTCGCATTGGCAATGATGCTCGAGACGATGACGTGAAACTCGCGATCGATCGCAAGCGCGAGGCGGCGATCCTCGAGTGCGGCGGCCATCCGGGCAAGATTGTCGTCGAGAACGGAAATATGCTCCGGGCGTGCCAGCCGCGCCGCTTCCTCGGCGATGGCGCATTCGACCACGGCCCTGGCCCGCAGCAGTTCGAAAGGGCCTTCGAAATCCTCGGGCGGCGCATCGGCCGCCGGCGCCGGACGCGCGGTCACATAGATGCCCGAACCCATGCGGATGTCGATGAAGCCTTCCACTTCGAGCACTATCAGCGCTTCTCGGATGGTGGGTCGCGAAACGCCGAACATCTGCGCCAGCTCGCGCTCCGCCGGAAGCCGCGACCCGTGCGCCAGTTCGCCCCTTTCGATCAGGGCTCGCATCTGATCCGCCACCTGGCGATAGAGGCGACGCGATTCCACGGCAGAGAACATCATGATCCCCGTTGAGGCGACCTGCGGCCAGGTGGCCAAGTGGTCATACCAATCGCTACACATTACTCGTGCTTGCGTTCGTGTCAACGGTGACCGCTGCCTCATGACAAGTACCGCCTCCAACAAAAATGCCCGGCAGAATGCCGGGCAGTCGGCAGGGAATTGGCTATCCCTCCAGGGGAAGTGGATATCGCGACGCACGGATCCGCGGACCACGACGGCCCGGCGGAGCGTCGATCCGAACGGGCTATTGCGCAAGCGCGCCGGCCGGGACACCTCGGTCGGCCTCGCGCTTGATCTGCCGGATCGAGACATTCATCCAGACCATGGAAACGGCTACGATGACGAAGAGCAGCATGAAGCAGCTGGACCAAAGGCCGGTCACATCCTTAAGGAAGCCGAAGGCGATCGGCAGGACGAAGCCACCGAGCCCGCCCATCATGCCGACGATGCCGCCGACGGCGCCCACATGGGAGGGATAATAGACGGGTATGTGCTTGTAGACCGCCGCCTTGCCGAGGCTCATGACGAAGCCGAGCACGAAGGTTACGACGACGAAGACGATCGGGGTCACCAGGATCGGCATCGCACCGCCGGCCGCACCTGCGGGTATCGACAGAATGGCCGTCGCGACGGCAGACACGGCGAACATCGCATACATGATCTTGCGGGCCCCGAGCTTGTCCGACAAAGCGCCGCCATATGCGCGGAAGATGCTGCCGGGAATGGAATAGGCGGCGGCGATCATGCCCGCAGTCTCGATGTCGAAACCGTAGACGCCGACGAGATAGCGCGGCAGCCAGAGCGCGAGCGCCACGAAACCACCGAATGAAAAGAAGTAGTAGAGCGAGAAGCGCCAGACCTGAACGTTCTTGAGTGGCTCGAATTCTCTAAGGAAGCTCTTCCTGGGTGCACCAACATCGCGGCGGGCGCGGAATTGCGGATCGTCTTCCGTCGAGAGCCAGAAGACAACCGCCGTGACGAAAAGCGCGGCCGCCCAGACCTGCGCGACGGCCTGCCAGCCGAGGGCGACGAGAACGAATGGCGCCAGAAATTTCGTGACCGCGGCTCCGACGTTGCCGGCACCGAAAATCCCGAGGGCCGTGCCCTGTTTTTCCGGCGGAAAGAAGGGCGAGACATAGGCGACCCCAACGGCAAAGGAGCCTCCCGCCAGTCCGACGCCGAGCCCTGCAAGGAGCATCTGCGGATAGGTCGTGGCATGAGCGAGCAGGAAGGTGGCGAGTGCTGCCGCCAGCATGGTGATCGTGTAGACGAGGCGGCCGCCATAGCGGCTGGTCCAGATGCCCAGCACGATGCGGACGAGCGAGCCGGTCAGGATCGGCATGCCGATCAGGAGCCCGAACTCGGCTTCGCTCAGGCCCAGTTCATCCTTTATGCGCACGCCGATGATCGAAAAAATGGTCCATATGGCGAAACAGATCGTAAATGCACCCGTTGAGACCCACAAGGCGCGTCCTGATGCGCCCTTATAGGTCGACTGCGTCTGGTGAAGAGCGGACATGATATCTCCCTGCGCGATACCTCGCGCGATACGCGTCGTTGATCATGGGAATAGCCGCGAGCAGGCATCGCACTCACCCAAAGGGGTGCGTCGATCCTCTCCGGCAACCTTGCTCATGGCGCGCGACATTGGGCGCCACCGGTGGCTTGCTCGGGCTCAAAGGATTGGATGCAAGCAGCGTGCCAAACCGAAATCCGCGGAAGGCGGGAGAGAATTCAAAAGATTAGCGGGCGCGCGTTTCATGTACCCTGCCGGCATGGCCAAATATTGGGCCGCGCGCCACGTCATGCCCAATTATCGTGCAGGCCGCATTTGCGCTTCGCAGACAGGCAAAGACCCGCCGTCCGGAGCAAGTCCGGAGGCGGGTCCCTTGCAAGAAGTCCTACGACTCCGGGCTGGACTAGATCTATACCTCGACACCCAGGACTGCGCAGCAGTCGCCCGACTTGATCAGCCCGGGGTTATGTCGGGCCACCAGAACGCCATCCATCTTGGCTCGAACCTCGATCGGTGCGACACCGGTGCGTCCGATCGGATAGATGCACGCGATCACTGCGCCGCGGTCGACCGCTTCGCCAAGGTCGATGAGGAACTCGACGAGACCGCCATCCTCGGCGAAAGCGAAACAATCGTCGCTGGGCATGTCCAGCCATTTGGTGGGTCCCGACTCGATCTCGCCCTTGAGTATCCCGGCATGCCTCAGCACGTTCGCTACGCCGCGCTTTGCAACTGAAGCGGTCCGGGCAGTCGCCGAACCGCCACCGCCGAGCTCCGTCGTGATGAAGATCTTGCCCATCTCCTCGGCCGCGGTGTCGTACATTCCGACCGCGTCGATCTCCAGCATCTTCATGGAATAGGGCGCCCCGAACGCCCGGACGAAGTCGAAAGCTTTCGCTTCCTGGGCCTTGTCCGGCAGGATGTGCGCCGCACAGAAAGGCAGGAAGTCGAGCGTCTTTCCGCCCGAATGGAAATCGAGCACGATGTCGGCGAGCGGCAGCAGGACACGCTGGAAGTAATCCGCGATTTTCTCGGTGACCGTTCCATCCGGCCTCCCCGGGAAGCTGCGGTTCATGTTGCCCTTGTCGATCGGCGACGTCCGCGTCTGCGCCTGGAAGGCCGGGTAATTCATCGCCGGAACGATGATCACCCTTCCCTCGACGTCAGCCGCATCCAGCTTGCGGGCGAGATCGAAGAGCGCGATCGGCCCCTCGTATTCATCGCCGTGATTGCCGCCCGTGAGGAGGGCAGTCGGGCCCTGCCCGTTCTTGACCACGGTAATCGGAATCATCACCGAACCCCACGCGGAATCATCGCGACTATAGGGAAGGCGCAGGAAGCCGTGCTGGACGCCATGGGCCTCGAAATCGACCGTCGCGCTGATCGGCGACGGCCGCAAGTGGTGCTCCCTCATGCTCTCAGTCCTTGACCATCAGCTTGCGCGGCACGGAGGCGAGGCACTCGACACCGCTCTCGGTGATGAGAATGCTCTCGGTGGTTTCGAACCCCATATCCTCGAGCCAGAGCCCCGTCATGAAGTGGAATGTCATCCCCGGCTTCAGTTCCGTCTTGTCGCCCGGACGCAGGCTCATCGTGCGCTCGCCCCAATCCGGCGGATAGGAAAGACCGATCGGGTAGCCCGTGCGGTTGTCCTTGACGATCCCGTATTTCTTCAGCACGGCGAAGAAGGCGTTCGCGATGTCCTCGCAGGTGTTGCCCGGTTTCGCGACGGCAAGCCCTGCCTCCATGCCCTCGATCGTCGCCTTCTCGGCGTCCAGAAAGGCCTGGGTCGGCTTACCCAGGAACACCGTGCGCGACAGCGGCACATGATAGCGGTTGTAGCAGCCGGCGATTTCGAAGAAGGTGCCCTCGCCCCGCTTCATCGGCCGGTCGTCCCAGGTGAGATGCGGCGCTGATGCCTCGACGCCGGAAGGAAGAAGCGGCACGATCGCCGGATAGTCGCCGCCGATGCCGTCGACGCCGCGCGTACCCGCATCGTAGATTTCCGCCACCAGGTCGCACTTGCGCATACCCACTTCGATCTTGTCGAAGATGCGCTGATGCATGGCTTCGACGATCCGCGCCGCGTTGCGCATGTATTTGATCTCGGTCTCGCTCTTGACCGCACGCTGCCAGTTCACCAGCGCCGTGGCGTCGCTGAAACGCGCATTGGGCAGGTGTTTCTGCAGCGAGGCGAAGGCGGCCGCCGAGAACCAGTAATTGTCCATTTCGACACCGATGCTGAGCGAACCAAAGCCGCGATCGGCGAGAATGCCCGAGAGATAATCCATCGGGTGGCGTTCGGTCGACTGCACGTAGTGGTCGGGATAGCCGACGATATTCTTGTGCTCGAGATAGGCAGTCAGCTTCGCGCCATTCGCATCCTGGCCGCGGCCGAACCAGATCGGTTCGCCCGAAGGCGGCACGATGACCGCCTGATGCACGTAGAAGGACCAGCCGTCATAGCCGGTGAGCCAGGCCATGTTGGAAGGATCGCTCACGATCAGGAGGTCGACGCCTTTCGCCTCCATCGCCTTTCGGGTCTTCGCAAGCCGCGCTTCATATTCTCCAAGGGAGAATTTGAGGTTGGGTTGGGTCATGTCTCTTCCCTCGTTCTTCCGGCCCCTTGCAGGGGTGCCGGTCTCAACTTTCCAATGTGGTGCCTGCGTCCGCCGCGTTGGCCCGCGCGAAGGCGAGCGTGGCGATGGCCGTGTCCTGGATGCCGGTGCCGGTCAGGTCGGCAATGGTGATCTCGTCGGCGCGCGTGCGTCCGGGTTTCAGCCCGGCGATCACCTGGCCGAGTTCTGGGAAATCGGCCTCCGCAGACACGAGATGAGCGGCAATCGCGTGATGCAGCTCGCCGAGCCTGCGCGTCTGTTTGAGGCTGTCGGCGACGTAAGTCGCGCGGGCGATCGCATGCGGGTCCAGTTCGTTCTTGTGTTCGGCGTCCGAACCCATGGCCGTGACGTGCTGCCCCGGCTCGAGCCATTCGGCCTTGAGGACCGGCGTCTCGGACGGCGTCGTAGTGACGATGATGTCGGCACCTGCGATGGCCGCTCTCGGATCGGTTTCGGCTTTGATCGGAAAGCCGAGCTTCCCGGCAAAAGCAGTGGCCGCGGTTTCAGCCTTGGCCGCATCGCGGGCCCAGATGCGTGCTTCCCGGATCGGGCGCACGAGCGCGAGCGCGTCGAGCTGAAGTCTTGCCTGCATGCCGGCGCCGAAGACCGCGGCCACCGAGGAATCTTCCCGCGACAGATGTTTCGCCGCGACCGCCCCTGCCGCCGCCGTACGCACGTCGGTCAGATAGCCGTTGTCGAGCAGGAGTGCCTGCACCAGCCCGGTTTTGCTGGACAGAAGCACCATCAGGCCGTTGGTGCTCGGCAGGCCAATCTTCGGATTGTCGAAGAAGCCCGGGCTGATCTTGATCGCAAAACCGTCGAGCCCCGGCACATAGGCCGTCTTGACGTCCACCTCGCCGCGATGCTCCGGAATATCGAGCCTCAGGATAGGCGGCATAGCCACCGCCTTCGTGGCGAGAGCGCGGAACGCATCCTCGACGCAGGCAACCGCTTCGCGATCGAGCGGCACGATGCGCCGCAGTTCCGCCTCGGTCAGTATCTTCATCCGTGTCATGCCGTCTCCTCGCGGAATGGATCCGTTTCGCCGTTCATCACGCGCAGGTGCAGGTCCATGTCGACGTTGCGCCCCGAGAGAATGACCGCGATGGGACCGTCGATGTCCTTGATCTTGCCGGCGAGAAGCGCCGCAATGCCGACGGCGCCCGCCCCTTCGACGATCTCGCGCTCCTCGGCATAGGCGTGGCGCATGCCGGCGGCGATTTCGGCTTCCGTCAGAAGGATGATGTCGTCGAGGAGGTCCCGGCACATGCGGAACGTGACGCGATTGTCGAGGCCGATGCCGCCGCCGAGCGAATCCGCAAGGCTCGGCTGTTCGTCGACGAGCACGGGTGTGCCGGCGGCGAAGCTCGCCTTCATCGCCGCGCCGCGCTCCATCGTCAGGCCTATGATACGGGTCGCCGGTCTTCGCGCCTTGACGGCTGCCGCCACCCCGGCCGCCAGCCCGCCACCCGAGACGGGTACAAGCACCATGGCAACGTCCGGCATCTGCGCCACGACCTCGAGCCCGAGCGTCCCCTGTCCTGCGACGATCGCCGGATGGTCGAAGGGCGGCACCATCACGAGACCATTTTCCGCAACGAGCCGTTCGACTTCTTCCTGCGCCTCGTCCTGGGAATTGCCGACAATCCGCACATTGGCGCCGAGGCGTCTGATTTCGGAGACCTTGTTCACGGGCACCAGGTGCGACATGCAGATCGTAGCGACCGAGCCTTCCGCCTTTGCAGCATGGGCAAGTGCCCGGCCATGATTGCCGGTCGAGGCCGCGATCACGCCGAGCGCCCGGTCGCCGGCAGAAAGCGAAAGCACCGCATTGGTCGCGCCGCGCAGCTTGAAGCTTCCGGTCGTCTGGTGGTGCTCGAGCTTCAAGCCGACCGGCACGCCGCAGAGCTCGCTCAACGAGCCCGACATTGCCAGCGGCGTCGTAAGTACACGGCCGGAAATGCGTCGTGCCGCCACCTCGATGTCGTCGATCGTTACGGGAAGAGAAGCGCTCACGGCCTTTCCCCCTCGAGTGGCAGCTCCATCAGCCGTCCGAGTTGCGGGCGTGCTTCCCGATCGCCGCAAAGGCGGAGGCAAGCCCAGGCGGTGGCGTAATTGCTGCTGACGACCGGCTTGCCGATCGCCTGCTCGATTTCGGCGATGACGCCTGCCGCGCGAACGGCAGTACAGGAAATGAAAAGCGCGTCCGATTCCGGCGCTGCCGCATCCTTTGCGAAGGCCACGATCTCCTTCGGGCTGATCCGCGCCATCTCACGGTCGTCGGTAAGACCCAGGCAGGTAAACCTGTCGATTGCGAAGCCGCGCTCGGCGAAATAGTCGGCCATGGGCCGGCTGGTCTCGATCGTGTAAGGGGTGAGCACCGAAATCCTGTTTGCATCCAGTGCACGCAAGCCTTGGACCGAAGCGGCCGTCGGCGTCACGACGGCCGCCTCCGGCTTTGCGGCCTTGATCGCCGCAGCCACCTCCCTGTCGCCGATGACCACGGAGGCCGAGGTGCAGGAATACATGACGACGTCCAGGATCTCGTCCGGCAGGATCAAGGCTGCCGCTTCGGTGAGCGACGGCTGCATCGCCCGCAGATTCTCCGGCGTCACCGGATTGGCGTAGGGGATACGGGTGACATAGACCCCGATCCGGTCCGACGCGACCATGCGCTGGAAATCGACTTCCGTCGTATGGTCGGTGGCGAGGATGACGAGGCCGATCCGCTTGTCGAGCGGCCGCTCGTCGAGACGCGGCCTGCGCGCCGCAAGCGAGAGGGCGACAGGGGTTCTCATCAGCGCTCCTCCACCCGGGAATATCGCTCTTCGAGCCAGCGCAGGAAGAAGACCGAGATCAGGCTCATGATCAGGAAGAACACCCCGACCAGCGTCATTGGCTCGATATAGCGATAATTGCTGTTGGCGATGCTCTTTGCCTGGTTCATAAGTTCGAGCACCGTGATTGCCGAAAGCAGGGGTGTCTCCTTGAACATGGCAATCAGGTAATTGGCGAGCGCCGGTATCATCGGCGGGATCGCCTGCGGCAGGATCACGTGTATCCAGGTTTGCCGGGTCGTGAGGTTCGCCGCCTTGGCCGCTTCCCATTGTCCGCGCGGCACGTTCTCGATGCCGGCACGATAGACCTCGGCGGCATAGGTGCCGTAGTGGATGCCGAGACCGATGACGCCGGCGACCAGCGCAGGCAGGCGGATTCCGATGTCCGGAAGCACGTAGAAGATGAAGTAGAGCTGCACGAGCAGCGGCGTTCCGCGGATGAACTCGACGGCAAAGCTCGTGACACGCGCTATCGGAGCCGGTGCGGTCATCCGCAGGATGGCGAAGACAAGGCCGATCACCGCTGCGACCACCGAGCCGAGCGCCGTCGCGAGGATCGTGATCTTCAGCCCCTCGATGAGGGTCGGCATGATCTGGCGGACGAATTCCCAGTCCCATTCCATGGTCAGACCCTCACACCGTCGAGGCCGCGCGAAACGCGCCTCTCGAGCCACCGCATGCCGAGCGAGATCAGCCAGGCCATGACGAAATAAAGCAGCAGGATGGTCGCGAACGGGATCAGCGTGCTCCCGGTCTGGGCGCGGACCACCTGGGCCTGAAACGTCATGTCGCTGAGCGAGATCAGCGACACGACCGCCGTTCCTTTCAGGAGCTCGATGGCGTTATTGCCGAAGGTCGGCAGCATCAGAGGCAGCGCCTGGGGCAGGACGATGTGGCGCATCGCCTGGAACCGCGTGAGGTTGAGCGCGATGCAGGCCTCGCGCTGCTCGCGGCCGATCGCCTTTACCGCGCCCCGCACGACCTCCGCTCCATAGGCGCCGACATTGAGGCCGAGCGCGAGGACCCCCGCCTGCAGCGGCGTCAGCGTTATGCCGGCGAACGGCAATACGAAATAGACCCAGAAGAGCTGCACGAAAATGGAAGTGCCGCGGAAGAATTCGATATAGGTCGTGGCAAGCGCGCGCACGGCCATGAACCGGCTGAGGCGCCCGAGGCCGGCAGCGAAGGCAACCACGACGGCGAGCGCGGAACCCATGAGGGTCAGTTGCACGGTCACCCAGGCGCCCTGCAGGATCAATCCGATATAGCCGGACCAGTCGATCATCGTTTCGTTGTTCCAGTCAGAGTTTCGGCTTGGTCGTCGCCGCCCACACCGCCTTCCTCCGCATTGTGCGAACGGAAGGCGGCGGGAAGCCCCAGCCCGGGGCTTATTTCGCGGCGCAGAGCTTTTCGCGGGTGGTCGACATCGCAGCCTTGGCCGAGAAGCCATAGGGTTCGATGATCTTCGCGAGTTCGCCCGACTCCTTCAGCTTGGCGAGCTCGACATCGAAGGCGTCGCGGAGCGCCTCGTCGCCCTTTCTGAAGGCGGCGCCGTCGCAATAGACCGGCGCACCCTCGACGGGGGCCAGCACCTCGACGTTCGGATCGTTCGCCTTGGAGACGAGATCGTTGATCGAAAGGACCGGCAGCGAGTAGACGTCGATGCGGCCGTCCTGCAGCATCTTCAATCCGCTCTGGCCATCCGGCACCACGATGACGCGGTCGCGCGGCACGCCGGCTTCAAGCGCCAGCTTCTCCTCGGTACCGCCCCCCGGTGCGCCGATCTTGGCGTCCGGATTGTCGGCGATGTCCTTGTAGCTCTTAAGTCCGAGCGGGTTGCCTTTCTTCAGCGCGAAGGCCTCGGCGTCGCAGAGGATCGGCTGCGAATAGGCGACGGCGGCGCAGCGTTCCGGCTTCATGAAGAGACCGGCGGTGATTGCGTCATGGCGCCCGGCCTGCAGGCCCGGGATCATCGCGCCGTATTCGGAAATGGAGGCGACGACGTCGGCAACGCCGAGCCGCTTGAAGATCTCGCGGGCGACATCCGGTGCTGCGCCGGAGACCTTGCCGTCGGCTCCGACGGCGGTAAAGGGCGGTTCGTTGGCGATGGCGATGCGCGCGAAGCCCTGCTCTTTCAGCTCCTCGAGCTTGTTCTCGTCCGCGCCGGCTGGCGTCGCCGCAGCAACTGCCATCAACGCGGTGGCGCCTGCCGCCATTACCATGATATCTCTCAGTTTCATCGTTCCCAACTCCTCTGTTCTCTCGATGTTTTCCTTGAGGCAATGTCGGCCGTAAGGCTTAGACGCGGTGCCCTGCCGCTATGATCTTGCGCAGGAAAGTCTGTGTGCGCTCCTGCTTGGGATGCCGGAAAATGTCCTCGGGTTTTCCTTCCTCCACGATCTTGCCGCGGTCAAAAAAAAGGACCCGGTCTGCGAAATCATGGGCAAAGCCCATCTCGTGGGTGACGAGCAGCATGGTCATGTCCGTCTCGGACGCGAGCTTGCGCATGACGTTCAGGACTTCCTCCACGAGCTCGGGATCGAGCGCGGAGGTGACCTCGTCGAAAAGCATGACCTTGGGTGAGAGCGCCAGCGCCCGGGCGATCGCAACACGCTGCTTCTGCCCGCCGGAAAGCTGTGCCGGCATGCTCTTGGCCTTATCGGCCAAGCCCACCATGTCGAGCAGTTCCATCGCGCGCTTTTCCGCCGCAGCGCGCGCCATGCCCTTGGTCAGCATCGGCGCCAGCGTAACGTTGTCGAGAACGCATTTATGAGGAAACAGGTTGAAGTGCTGGAAGACCATGCCGATCTTCTCGCGCATCTTATGAAGATGCCGCTCGTCGGCAGGGACGAGGTTGCCGGCCTTCTTCATGTGATAGAGATGCTCGCCGTCGACCTGGATGAAGCCGTCGCTGATGGTCTCGAGCGTCATCAGAATGCGCAGGATGGTCGTCTTACCCGAACCGGACGGCCCGATGAGAGCCAGCTTCTCGCCCGGCATCACCTCCATCGACAGGCCGTCGAGCACGGTGAGGGAACCGTATCGCTTGACGATGTTGTCGATGCGAATGATCGGCTGGGACATTCACGCCTCTCCCTTTGAGACTGAAGCGCATGGCGTCGCTCCAGACCGCTGCATACTTCTGGGCGCCATGCGTTAATGTCCTAACGATGATCCGGTTCCAAAATCATGTCAATCTGAATAATAATATCATGACAATTATTTGAAACATGCTCAAAAGCTGAGCATTCGCCTCAAATGACGAGGAGCAGCGCCTCGGGCTCACCGAGCGCCAGAGAGGCGACGATGCCGAGCCCGGACCTCAGCTCCAGCTCGGTCGTCGAGCCGAGCGATATCCTGACCGCCGGACGCCAGCCGCTGTCCGCCGTTCGGAAGGACGCGCCCGGCGCAATCGCGACGCCGCGCAAGCGCGCCTGGGAAACAAAGGCATCTTCCTGGTGCCCCTCGGGCAGTGGCAGCCAGACATGCAGGCTCTGCGGATGGGTGTGATGGGCAAGGCTTGCCAGAACTTCCTTGGCGATCGCATGGCGAGCGGCGAGCGCCCGGCGCTGCCAGTTCACCAGCTCGATCGCCGTTCCGTCGCTCACCCATTGCGTTGCGATCTCTGCAATCGCGGGGGTCGCCATCCAGTTGGAAACCAGATGCCGGTTGGCGACGGCGGCCACGTAGCGGTCAGGCGCCACCAGATAGCCGATCCTGAGGCCCGGCACGGTGATCTTGGTGAAGCTCGTCACATAGAGCGTGCGCTCGGGCGCCAGTGCGGCGACCGGGAGCAGGCGTTCTTCCACCAAGGGTCCGAGAATGTCGTTCTCTATGATGGCGATGTCATGCCGGCGCGCCACCTCCGCCAGCGCTGCCCGCCGCTCGGCGCTCATCAGGGTCGCGGTCGGGTTGATGACCGAGGGCTGCAGAAAGACCGCGCGGATCACGCCCTTGCGGCAGGCTTCGTCCAGCGCATCCGGGATCATGCCGTCGCCGTCTATCGCGAGACCCTGAAGGTGGATGCCGAGATAGGTCGAAAGCGGCACGAGCGTATGATGGCTGACGGCCTCCGTCGCGACTGTCGAACCGGGCGGTGCCACACTCATCAGCGCCACGGTCATGGCCGAGGTGGCGCCGTTCGTCAGGTTGATGTTGAGCGGCGAAACATCGAGCCCGCAGCGCAAGAGCCATTCGGCCGCGACATTGCGGTGACGCGGGAACACCATGTTCGGGCGGAAGGAAAGCGCGGAACTCGGCGGCAGGTTCTCGGCAAGCCAGGCAAAACCCTGCCGCATCTTTTCCAGATGGTACTGCTCGCAGACGGGCTTCAAGATCGAAAGATCGATCAATTCGCCAAGGCGTTCCGGCAAATAAGGCGGCTCCGGCTCGCGCGGCCGCGTCTGTACGAAACTGCCGCGTCCGACCTCCCCGGAGATCAAGCCCCGCCGGATGAGCTCGTCATAGGCGCGACTCACCGTCTGCACCGAGAGCTTCAGATCGTCGGCGAGCTTGCGATGCGTCGGCAGCCGCGTGCCGTTCTGGAGCCTCCCCTCCTGGATGGCGCGGGCGAACTGGTCCGCCAGAGAGAGATAGGCGGGGCGGCGCAGAAGTGTCGTGTCGGGCGTCCAATTTGTCATGATTTGAACAGTGATCAAAATCAGCTCAATTGACAATGTAAAAGTGAGCACCCAATGTCGTTTCCCGACTTTGACGTGACCAACACCGACGGAAGGACCTCTTTATGAAGCTCGATGCGATCGATCTGCGGATCCTCGAAGCGATCCAGGCCGACGGGCGTATCACCAAGCTGGCGCTCGCCGAGAAGGCCGGCCTGTCGCCGACGCCCTGCTGGATGCGGCTCAGAAAGCTGGAGAAAGCCGGCATCGTCACCGGCTATCACGCCCGCGTTGCGCTGCGCCGGGTGGCGCCGGTCGCCAGCGTCATGATGGAGGTGACGCTCGGCAATCACCGCCAGGCCGATTTCGACCGGTTCGAGCGCGCCATCGCCGCGATCCCCGAGATCGTCGCCTGCTGGTCGGTCGGCGGCGGGGTCGACTATATCCTCAAGGTCATGACCGCGGACATCGATGCCTATCAGCGGCTGGTCGACGGCCTGCTCGAACGCGAACTCGGCATCGACCGCTATTTCACCTACATCGTCACGAAGACGGTAAAGGAAGAAACGGTGCTGCCGTTCGGCTCGCTGCTACCGCACGCGCCGGCAGGGCAGGAATAGTCGGCAGCGGGTGTGGCCACCCCACCGGCACGCCACATAGACAATCTCTCTCCCCATTGCCCGCGCTTTGGTCAAACTCTCTCCTCCGCCACCGCCGATTGGACAATCTATCTCGACAAGCATGGCACTCTTCCCGCAACAGTCGAGGAGAACCGATATGACCGCCGTCTTTGCGCGCACAGCCTTTCACGACGCGTTGAAAAACCTGAACGACCGGCAATTGCTGCGGGAGCTGGCCTATGTCGGCGGCCGCTGGGTTGCCGGCCGGGACGGTACATGCCTGGAGGTGAGCGACCCGGCCAGCGGCGCCGCCCTCGCCTTCGTCGCCTCGCTCGACGCTGCCCAAACCTCCGAGGCGATCGACGCGGCGGAAAAGGCATTCAGGTCCTGGCGCAACATGCTGCCGCAGGCGCGCGCCGCCATCCTGCGCAAATGGCACGACCTGATGCTCGAAGCCCGCGAGGACCTCGCCTTGTTGATGACCCTTGAACAGGGCAAGCCGCTTGCCGAGTCGCGCGGCGAGATCGATTACGCGGCATCCTTCATCGAGTGGTATGCCGAGGAAGGCAAACGCCTCAATGCCGAAAGCGTGACGAGCCATCTTGCCGGGGCCGAAATGATCGTGCGCCGCGAAGCGCTCGGCGTCGTCGGCATCGTCACGCCCTGGAACTTCCCTTCCGCGATGATCACCCGGAAGGCGGCCGCCGCCCTTGCCGCAGGCTGCACCGTGGTGGCGCATCCTTCCTCCGAAACCCCTCTTTCGGCGCTCGCCCTGGCCGAGCTCGGCGAGCGCGCCGGTCTTCCCGCAGGCGTCTTCAATGTCGTCACCGGCAAAGCCGCAACGATCGTCGGACGAATGTGCGAAGACGCACGGATACGCGCCATGAGCTTCACCGGCTCTACCGAGATCGGCCACCTGATCGCCTCCCAATGTGCGCCCACGATGAAGCGGCTGGTAATGGAGCTCGGCGGGCATGCCCCCCTGATCGTCTTTGCGGACGCGAATGTCGAAAAAGCCGCCGATATTGCGATCGCCGCGAAGTTCGCGACATCAGGACAAGATTGCCTTGCCGCCAATCGGATTTACGTCGAGCGGCCCGTTCTCAAGGCATTCCAGGAAGCTTTTGCCGCACGAATTTCCGGCCTGAAAGTCGGCTCCGGGATGGAGCCAAACACGGATATCGGTCCGCTGATGCACGAACGCGCCGTCGCCAAGGTCGAGGAACAGGTCGCGGACGCGGTGAAGCTGGGCGCCAGGCTTGCCGTCGGCGGCAAGCGCCACGCCGCCGGGCCGCTCTTTTTCCAGCCCACCCTTCTGACGGATGTGCCCGACGACGCGCTCATCATGCGCGATGAGACCTTCGGCCCCGTCGCGGCCGTAACCGCCTTCGACAGCGAAGACGAAGTGGTCGCGCGGGCGAACGACACGGAATACGGGCTCGTCGCCTATGTCGTGACCGAAAACGGCGCCCGCCAGATGCGGCTCGCCCGCGCCCTCGAATACGGTATGGTGGCAATCAATCGGGTGAAGATCACCGGCGGCCCGATCCCCTTCGGCGGCTGGAAACAATCGGGCCTCGGCCGGGAAGGCTCCCGCCATGGCATGGAGGCCTTCACCGAGCTCAAATATCTCTGCATCGACACCGCTGCCTGACCTGGGCTGTTTCCAGCAAAACTGCGTAGCGATTTTGCGTCCGGAATTGGGTAAAAACAACAGGATAGGGCGTTTTCGCGGTTCGGCCGAAATGCTCCGGATTTCATGAAAGGAAAGACCATGCTCGAAAGAAGCAACGAACTCACCGCCTGGGACCGCGACCACTTCTTCCATCCCTCGACCCATATGGGGATGCATGCGCGCGGCGAAACCCCGACCCGCGTGATCGGCGGCGGCGAAGGCGTCTACATCACCGATATATCCGGCAAGCGCAGCCTCGATGCCTTTGCCGGCCTCTATTGCGTCAATGTCGGCTACGGCCGCCAGAAGATCGCCGACGCGATTGCCGAACAGGCTAAGAACCTCGCCTACTACCATTCCTATGTGGGCCACGGCACCGAAGCGTCGATCCGGCTTTCCAAGATGATCATCGACCGGGCGCCGGAAGGCATGAGCCGCGTCTATTTCGGACTTTCGGGCTCTGACGCCAACGAGACCAACATCAAGCTGATCTGGTACTACAACAACATTCTCGGCCGCCCGGAGAAGAAGAAGATCATTTCGCGTTGGCGCGGCTATCACGGTTCGGGCGTGATGACCGGTTCGCTCACCGGCCTTCATCTCTTCCACAACGCCTTCGACCTGCCGCGGGCGCCGATCCTGCACACAGAAGCGCCCTACTACTTCCGCCGTCCCGATCGCTCGATGGGCGAAGAGCAATTCTCGCAGTATTGCGCTGACAAGCTGGAAGAGATGATCCTCGCCGAAGGTCCCGACACCGTTGCCGCCTTCATCGGCGAGCCGATCCTCGGCACCGGTGGCATCGTGCCGCCGCCGAAGGGCTATTGGGAGAAGATCCAGGCCGTCCTTCAGAAATACGATATCCTGCTTGTCGCCGACGAGGTGGTCACCGGCTTCGGCCGTCTGGGCACCATGTTCGGTTCCGACCATTACGGCATCAGGCCTGACCTGATCACCATCGCCAAGGGGCTGACCTCCGCCTATGCGCCGCTTTCCGGCACGATCGTCTCCGACAAGCTCTGGCAGGTGCTGGTGAAGGGCTCGGACGAGCTCGGCGCCATCGGCCATGGCTGGACCTATTCGGCCCATCCGATCTGCGCTGCCGCCGGCATCGCGAACCTGGAACTGATCGACGAACTCGGCATCGTCGAGAATGCCGGTTCGACGGGTGCCTATTTCCGGACCGAACTGGAAAAGGCCGTGGGCGATCATCGCCATGTCGGCGAAGTGCGCGGCGACGGCCTGATGGCGGCGATCGAGTTCGTCGAGGACCGCGATGATCGCGCCTTCTTCGATCCGGGCCGCAAGGTCGGACCGCAGGTCGCGGCAGCGCTCCTCGAACGCGGCGTCATCGGCCGCGCCATGCCGCAGGGCGACATTCTCGGCTTCGCGCCGCCGCTCTGCCTGACGCGAGACGAAGCCGACATCGTCGTCAAGGCGGCAGCCGAAGCCATCCAGTCCGTACTCGGCCGCTGAGGAAAATGCGTATGATGCATTCTGTTCCGAAGACCATGACCGCGGTGCTTTTGACGGGGCACGGCGGCTTGGAGAAGCTGGTCTACAGCCGGGACGTACCCGTCCCGGCTCCGGCTGCGGGCGAGGTGCTGATCAAGGTCACTGCCTGCGGCATGAACAATACCGACGTCTGGGTGCGCGAAGGCGCCTATGGGACAGAGGACGATCCGTCCGCCGTCTCGACCTGGCGCCGCCACGGCAACACCCTGACCTTCCCGCGCATTCAGGGTACGGACACGGTCGGTTATATCGTTGCCGTCGGCGAAGGCGTCGACCGGGCGCGCATCGGCGAACGCGTCATGGTCGATTTCTCGATCTACAACCGCGACGACGACAGTCTTGCCGACATCGATTACATGGGTCATGGCCGCGATGGCGGCTATGCCGAATATATGGCACTTCCGGCCGAAAACGCCCATGTGGTCGCGACCGACCTGACCGATGTCGAGCTCGCCACCTTCTGCTGCGCCTATCTCACCGGCGAGCGAATGCTGGAACGGGCGCGGCTTGCCGCCGGCGAAACCGTGCTCGTGACCGGCGCCTCGGGTGGCGTCGGCTCCGCGATCGTCCAGCTCGCCCGCGCCCGTGGCGCCGTTCCGATAGCAGTTGCCGGACCGGGCAAGGAAGCGGCGATGCTCGACATCGGCGCGCAGGCCGTCGTCACCCGCGGTCAAGGCGACCTCGCCGAAGCGGTGGAGGCGGCAAGCGGCGGCCGGCCGATCGATGTGGTCGCCGATCTCGTCGGCGGTCCCCTCTTCAACGACCTCCTGAAGATCCTGCACCCGGAAGGCCGCTACACCACCGCCGGCGCAATCGCCGGGCCGGTCGTGCAGCTCGATCTCAGGACGATGTATCTGAAGCAGTTGGAGCTGCACGGATCGAGCCAGGGCAGCCGCGCCGATTTCCGCCGCCTCGTCCGTTATATCGAGGAGAGAAAGATCCGGCCACTCGTCGGCGGCGTCTATCCGCTATCGGAATTCCATCGGGCACAGACGGACTTCATGGCGAAGAACTTCGTCGGCAAGCTCGTGGTCGTGCCGGATTAAGGGCACAACGGCGCGAAGCGGCAGAGCCGACCAAGTACGACCCCTCTGCCGGTGGCCGGCAGGGCAGAGGGGTCAGCGCTCTGGATCATTCCTGATCCCGTTCTAGCTCTGAAGGCTCGCAACGGCCTCCGCAATGCGCTGCGGCGCCCTTGGACGCGCATACATCCGTTCCAGATATGCTTTTAGATTTGGAAAGCTGTCGATCAGCCCGTTTTCGTTGCCCCAGTCCAGGACATAGGCTGTGACGCAGTCGGCCACGGTTATGTTGTCGCCGACGATGAACGCGCGCCCGTCCATGTGCCGGTCAAGCACTGCTGCCATGGCCGCGAATTCCTCTCTGGCTAGAGCGATATCTTCAGGCAGGCGCTTGTCTTCGGGATAAAGAAATGTGTGCTTGGCTATCCGCCATAGCGGCTGTTCGAGTTCGGTAACCGCGAACAGAGACCATCGATATGCCTGCGCCCTTTCCTTCAGGTCCGCCGGCATAAGCCCTTTGTCACCATACTTTTCCGCCAGATACATGACGATCGCGGCGGATTCCGTGAGGACGAAGTCGCCGTCGACCAGCACCGGAAGCTTGCCCGCCGGGTTGAGGCGCAGGAAATCCGGGTGAAGGTTCTCGCCGGCCAGTATGTTGACGCGCACGAACTCGAACTCCGCATCCAGCTCCTGAAGCGCCCAAAGCGCGCGAAGCGAGCGCGTCGGACCTAATCCATATAATTTCATCATCTCGGGTCTCCTGATTTTTCGCCATCGTCGACATGGCTACCCACAAGGACGTTGCAGGAAAGGCCGTGCCGACAAGGGATTGCAAAAACCTGGCGAGCGGGACGCCCTTACCCCTTTCGCGCTATGAACGCCGCCCGGCGGCGTCGAACCAATGCAGGCTTTCCGGCGCCGCGGCGACTTCGACCTCCTCGTCAATCGCTATGCGGGAACGGCCGGCAACCCTGAATACGAGCGGCTCGCCGTTCGCCAGCGTGCCGTGCACATAGCTTTCGGCGCCGACGAGTTCCACGGCGCCGACGCGCACGCGGGCTCTGAAGCGGTCGCCGGCGTCCGTGGCACCGGCGAGGGTAATGTCCTCAGGTCGGATCCCAATCGTCGCAAGCCCCGGCTTCCCGACGAGCGCCGCCGGAGCGGACCAGGCGGCATTGCCGGTATCGACATCGAGAAGGTTCATCGACGGCGAGCCGATGAAAGTTGCGACGAAAGCCGTCGCCGGCTTCTCGTACAGCTCGATCGGCGTACCGACCTGCTCGATCCTGCCCCCGTTCAAAACCACCAGGCGGTCGGCGAGCGTCATCGCTTCAAGCTGATCGTGGGTGACGTAGACGCTGGTCGTGCCTAGCGCCCGTTGAAGGCGCTTGATTTCGACACGCATCTGGACCCTGAGTTTGGCGTCGAGGTTCGAGAGCGGCTCGTCGAACAGGAAGGCCGCAGGCTCCCGGACGATGGCGCGCCCCATGGCCACGCGCTGGCGCTGCCCGCCTGAAAGCTGACGGGGCTTTCGATCCAGGAAGGGCTCTATCTCCAGGGACTTCGCCGCCTTGGCTATCCGGCGTTCGATTTCTTCCTTCGGCGTGTTGCGGTTCTTCAGGCCATAGCTGAGATTTTGACGCACCGTCATATGCGGATAGAGCGCGTAGTTCTGAAAGACCATCGCAATGTCGCGCTCGGATGGCTCCAGCCCGTTGACGACGCGGTCGCCGATGGAGATCTCGCCTGACGTGATGCTCTCGAGCCCCGCGATCATCCTCAGCAGTGTCGATTTTCCGCAGCCGGAAGGGCCGACGAGCACGATGAACTCGCCGTCGGCAATCGCAAGCGAAACGCCGCGGATCGCGGCGATGTCGCCGTGATAGGTCTTGTGGACATCCTTGAGAGTGATCGTTGCCATTACTTCTCCGTTTCGACGAGGCCCTTGACGAACCAGCGCTGCATCAGGACGACCACAGCGACAGGCGGGATGATCGCGAGGATGGCGGTCACCATGACGTAGTTCCACGGGGTCGACGCATCCGTGAAATCGACCATCTTTCTCAGGGCGATGATGATCGTGTTCATCCGGCTGTCATTCGTGACCAGCAGCGGCCAGAGATATTGCGTCCAGCCGTATATGAAGAGGATCACGAAAAGTGCCGCGATATTCGTCTTTGAAAGCGGCAGCAGAATATCCCGCATGAAGCGGAACGGCCCGGCATTGTCGATTCGGGCCGCTTCAACGAGCTCGCCCGGTATGGTGAGAAAGAACTGCCGGAAAAGAAAGGTGGCCGTCGCCGAGGCCATCAGGGGAAGCGTCAGCCCCGCATAGGTGTCGATCAGTCCGAGATCGACGATCACCTTGTAGGTCGGCAGGATCCGCACTTCCACCGGGAGCATCAGCGTGATGAAGATCATCCAGAAGAAGGCCATGCGCAGCGGGAATCGGAAGAATACGATGGCGAAGGCCGAGAGGAAGGAAATGACGATCTTGCCCACGGCGATCGCGATCGCCACCACGAATGTGTTGAACAGCAAGCGTTCCAGGCTGACGCCGACCACGCGCTCGACGCCACCGGAAAGCGCTTCGCCATAATTCTCGGCAAGCCGCGTGCCGGGAACGAGCGGCATCGGCGGCCGGATGATCTCGACCGAGCTCATGCTCGAGGCGACGAAGGTGTAATAGATCGGGAAGACCACGATGATGATGCCGATGATCAGCATCAGGTGCCCGATCAGGTTGGATATGGGGCGTTTTTCAATCATTGGCGATTTCAACCATAGTGGACACGCCTTTCGACGAACCGGAACTGAAAGGCGGTAAGGCCTATGACGATCGCCATGAGGATCACGGACTGGGCCGCGGACGAGCCGAGGTTCAGATTGACGAAGCCGTCGTTATAGACCTTGTAGACCAGCGTTTCCGTCGCCCTCGCCGGCCCGCCGCCCGTCACCGAGTGGATGATGCCGAACGTATCGAAGAAGGCGTAGACGGTGTTGACCACCAGCAGGAAAAAGGTCGTCGGCGCCAGCAGCGGGAAGATGATCGTCCAGAAACGCCGGGTGCCGCGCGCTCCGTCGATCGCCGCCGCTTCGATGAGCGACTTGGGTATGGCCTGGAGCCCGGCGACGAAGAAGAGAAAATTGTAGCTGATCTGTTTCCAGGCCGCGGCAACGACGATCAGGATCATGGCGTGATTGCCGTTC
This sequence comes from Sinorhizobium sp. P24N7, assembly GCF_042436655.1. Lineage (NCBI taxonomy): Bacteria > Pseudomonadati > Pseudomonadota > Alphaproteobacteria > Hyphomicrobiales > Rhizobiaceae > Sinorhizobium > Sinorhizobium sp. P24N7. The sequence continues at coordinate 234,496 of NZ_JBHMIW010000010.1, forward strand.
AGCAACGGATCCCAATGAATGCCGTTGCGCCTCAGCATGTAGGCGAAGGTGCCCATCGCCGGATTGAACATGAACAGCCACAGCATGCCCGCGACGGCCGGTGCCACGGCATAGGGCCAGATCAGCAGGGTGCGATAGAAGGTCTTGCCGCGCACGACGCGGTCGGCGGCCGTGGCGAGAAGCAGGGCGACGCCCATCGCCAGTAGCGCGGTGAGAATGCTGAAGATCACCGTGACCTTCAGCGAGTTGAGATAATTCGCCTCCGAAAGCACGGCGCTGAAGTTTGCGAAACCGACGAAGCCGCTTTTCAGGCCGAACGGGTCTTCACGGATCACCGATTGGTAGAGCGCCTGGCTTGCCGGCCAGAAGAAGAAGACGATCGTCAACACGATCTGCGGAGCGACGAGCAGGTAAGGGAGGATTTTGTTCGGAAAGACGACACGCTGCACGAGCAATCTCCTGGATCACGATGATCTGGGGCCGGATCGGCCCGAGATCACGTCAGGGTGGCATGACCGCAGAAAGCACGACGCCGTCGAACGACGGCGCCGGGCAACCTGCTTCGATCAATTGCTGATTGCTGCTGCGATTGCGGCGTCGCCGCGTTCGACCGCCTTGTCGAGCGCCGTCTTGGCATCCTGTTGCCCCGACAGCATCGCTTCGAACTCCTCGTTGAGGATGTCCCGAACCTGGGGCAGGTTGACGAGCCGGACACCCTTCGAGTTTTCGGTCGGCGCCTTGCCCATCATCTGCAGGAGCGGCGTTTCGCGCCCGGGGTTCTTCTCGTAGAAGCCCGACTTCTTCGTTTCCTCGTAGGCGGCCATCGTGACCGGCATATAGCCCGAGACCTGGTGCAGCTTGGCCTGAATCTCGGTCTGAGAAAGGAAGTTGAAGAACTCCGCTACGCCCTTGTATTCCTCGTCGGACTTGCCGGCGAATACCCAGAGGCTCGCTCCGCCGGGGATCGTGTTCTGCGGACCGTGACCCTCGTAATAGGGGAGTTGACCGATACCGTAGTTCACGCCGCTCTTGGCGATGTCGCCGAGACCGCCCGAAGACTCGGTCAGGATGGCACATTCACCTGAGGTGAAGAGTTGCTTGGCCTCCGAGGTGCGCCCGCCATAGCGGAAGGCGCCCTCCTTGGCGAGATCCGCAATGGCCTGGAAATGCTCCACGTAAAGCGGCGCGTTGATCTGCAGCTTCACGTCGGTGCCGCCGAGGCCGTTTTCATTGGTTCCGTAGGGCACGTTGTTCCAGGCCGCGAAGTTCTCCGTCTGGATCCACGTCAACCAGGTCGACGTCATTCCGCAAGGCGCCGCACCGCTCGTCTTGATCTTCTTCGCCGCTTCGAAGACTTCCGGCCAGGTCTTCGGCGGGTTGTCGACGTTCAGGCCCGCCTTCTGAAAAGCGTCCTTGTTGTAATAAAGGATTGGCGAGGAGGAGTTGTACGGAAAGGACAGCATCGTTCCGTCCGGCTTCGAATAATAGGCGACGATCCCGGGCAGATATTGCGACTTGTCGAAGGTGAAGCCGCCCTTCTGGAGGATCTCCGCTGCCGGCACGATCGCACCCTCGGCGGCCATCATCGTGCCGCTGCCCGCATCGAACACCTGAATGATCGCCGGCGGCTGCTTCGACCGGAAAGCCGCGATCCCGGCATTCAGCGTCTCGGGATAGGTGCCCTTGAACACAGGCACCACCTTGTAGGTGCTCTGGCTCGCGTTGAACTCCTTGGTGAGTTCCTCGATCATTTCGTTGTTGGCACCCGTCATTGCGTGCCACCACTGCAGTTCCGTGGCGGCCTGCGCCTGAAAAGCGAAACCGAAGGCAATGGTCGTGGAAATGGAAATCAACCGCATAATATTCTCCTCCCTTGTACTCAACCACACCCGAGACGCTCGCAGACACTCCCGATGTCAAGCGAACCACTCGTCTTCCTCTCCACTGCGTCTTCCCTTGAATCCCGATGATTCCAAGACAAAAACATGCAGTGAATCAAAGTGCTACAGCCACCTTTTCGCATCCAGCACCGCCTCGATCCAAATAGAGTAGAGCTGGCCATTGTCGAGAGCCCTCGCGGAGAGGATCTTAAGACTCTTCCACCGGGAGAGTGCCGCATAAAAAGCGCAGGTCAAGTCAAAAGGAACATCTTCCTTGCCGCAATTGTTTTGGCGTCGGACGCAGGCGGGTGCGAATAGCGGCTCGCCCGGGAAGATTGTGAGGACGAATGACGAGAGTGCTTGTGGTCGGCGCCTCCGGCCTGATCGGCTCCGCCGTGTGCGCGGGGCTCCATGGCCGCGGAAGCGAGATCGTCCGCGTGGTCCGGCCCGGCTCGGCACCAAGCCCCCGCACGGCCGGCAGGGCCCTTGAACTCGACCTTCGGTCCGTCGGCCCTGAGGACTGGCTGCCGCATCTCTCAGGTATCGACGCCGTGGTAAACTGCGCGGGAACGCTCCAGGACGGTCCGGGAGAGGATACGACGGCAGTCCATGCCCGCGGTCCCGCCTCCCTCTTTAAAGCCTGCGAGCAGGCGGGGGTGCGCCGCGTCATCCACTTTTCGGCAATGGGGGTCGACAGGGCCCAGCCGTCGCCCTTTTCACGCACCAAGCTTCAGGGCGACGAAGCGCTGATGGCATGCGATCTCGACTGGATCATCCTGCGCCCATCCGTTGTGCTCGGCCCTGGAGCCTACGGCGCCAGCGCTCTTTTCAGGGGCCTCGCCGCTCTGCCCTGGCTGCCGATCATGCCGAATACCGGCTTGCTTCAGGTCGTGCGCCTCGAAGACGTAGTGCGCACGGTCGAGATATTCGTCGACCGGAATGCTCCTTCGCGGCTTATCCTCGAGGTTGCGGGACCCGAGGCCCTGTCGTTCAAAGACGTGGTAGGCGCCTACAGGCGCTGGTTCGGATGGCCCGCCGCTCGCGTCGTGAACATGCCAACGCCGCTCGCGAACCTCACCTACAAGCTCAGCGATATCGCCGGGGCACTGGGCTGGCGACCGCCGACCCGCAGCACCGCGCAGAAGGAGATCGTGCGCGGCGCCGTCGGCGACGTCCGGGTGTGGGCCGAGACGACCGGGATAGAACCGGTGGCGCTCGCAGACGCACTGGCGAGAACGCCGGTCTCCGTCCAGGAGCGCTGGTTCGCCAAGCTCTATCTGCTCAAGCCCGTCATCTTCGTCGTCCTGCCGCTCTTCTGGATCACGACGGGCGTCATCTCGCTCACCTCGGGGTACGAGATCGGCGTTGATCTGATGGAACGGGGAGGCGCCGGCGTTCTTGCCGGGCCGAGCGTCATCGCCGGAGCCCTCGCCGATATCCTGATCGGCATGGCAATTGCGTTTCGCCGCACCAGCCGCATCGGCCTTTACGGCGCGGTCGGCCTCTCGCTTTTCTACGCCATCGCCGGAACGGTCCTGCTCCCGGAATTGTGGAACGAGCCGCTTGGGCCGCTTCTGAAGATCTGGCCCATCCTGGTACTGCATCTCGCTGCCCTCGCAATCCTGGAGGAGCGTTGATGCTGTACTTCGTTCTCAAGTTCCTGCACATCATCGGCGCCTCCGTCCTCCTCGGCACAGGCGCCGGGATCGCGTTCTTCATGCTTCTGGCGCATCGGACCGGCCGCACGGAAACGGTCGCAGCCGTGGCCCGCATGGTCGTCGTCGCCGATTTTCTTTTCACCGCCACCGCCGTGGTGTTGCAGCCCGTCACGGGGATCGCCCTTGCCTGGAACGTCGGCTATTCGCTCACGGAAGGATGGATCCTGCTCTCGCTTCTCCTCTACGTGATCACAGGTGCATTCTGGCTGCCGGTGGTGTGGATGCAGATGGAAATGCGCCGGCTCGCCGAAACGGCACGCAAGTCCGGCGAGCCGCTGCCGAAGCGCTATCATCAACTTTTCCGTCTGTGGTTCGCCTTCGGCTTCCCGGCCTTCGGCGCCGTCGTCGCAATCTTCTGGCTCATGATCACGCGGCCGATACTCGACTGGTAGTGTCGAGGGCGGGTTGACCAGATCTGAACCGGAGCACTCGCGGTTCTCCCGCCGATTGGAAAATGTGTTTTCGACCGTGGCCGCCGGCAAAGTGATCGGGTCCTCTCCTGTCGCCTGGTCCGGACGCGCCGCCCGCGACGAACAGGTCGTGAGTTCCTCACTGGAGCCTAGCTTTTCAACGCGCTTTCAACCGCTTCCTTTGCCGGTGCTCCGTTAAACGTCGTCACCCCTTCAAGCCACGGAGCGACTGCCTCGGGATGAGCCTTCAGCCAATCGGCAGCGGCTTCCTTCGGGTCTTTGCCGTCGTTCAATATCCCGTTCATGATCTCGTTTTCCATCTCCAGGGTGAAGCGCAGGTTCGTCACGAATTTCGCGACATTCGGGCATTCCTGCGCATAACCCGCCCGGATGTTGGTATAGATATCGGCACCGCCGTAGTTCGGCCCGAAATAGGCGTCCGCGCCCGAAAGGTAATCGATCTGGTAGCGCGAGTTCATCGGATGCGGAGCCCATCCGAGAAAGACGATCCACTGGTCGTCCTTTGTCGCTCTTTCGACCTCGGCGAGCATGCCCTGCTCGGATGACTCCACGAGCTCCCAGCCGGTCAGCCCGAAGTCGCCCTTTTCGATCATGTCGAGGATCATGCGGTTGCCGTTGTTGCCGGGCTCGATCCCGTAGATCTTGCGGCCGAATCTGTCGGAGAACTTCTGGAGGTCGGAAATGTCCTTGACGCCTGCATCGGCGACGTATTTCGGTACGGCGAACGTATATTTCGCGCCGGTGAGGTTCGGACCGATCACTTCGATCGACTTGTCCTCAAGGAACGGCTTGCGGTCGGCTTCCATGCTCGGCTGCCAATCCCCGAGATAGACGTCGATGTCCTTGTTCTTCATGCTCGCATAGGTGACGGGGATAGATAGGAGCTTGCTCTGCGGCGCGTAGCCGAGCGCTTCGAGAATCGTCGAGGCGACAGCCGTCGTCGACGTGATGTCGGTCCAGCCGACATCGGAGAAACGGACTGTCTTGCAGCTCTCCGGGTCAGCGGCAGCGGCGACGCCGATCGTCATGAGCAGCCCGGCGGTCATTGCAGTGATCTGTTTCAGCATTGTCATGTTCCCTCTTCTTAGGTTCTGTATGCACTGCGAAACTCACGTCAAAAGACCAGAAAGGCGGCTCACCAAAGTGCGCCGCCTGTGATCTGTATGTTCTCCATGGTGATGCCCCTGGCGCCCTCGCCGCAGAGGAAGGCGGCCACGGCCGCTATCTCGTCGGGCTGAATGATGCGGTTCTGCGGGTTCTGGGCGGCGATATCCGACATCGCCTCCTCCATCGTCCGCCCCCTGCCCTCCCTTTCGACGACCTGCTGAACGTTGCGGCGCATCAGTTCCGTTTCAACCCAGGTCGGGCTGATCATCACGCAGGTCACGCCATGCGGCGCCCCTTCGAGGGCTACGCAGCGGGTGAGGCCGAGGAGCCCCGCCTTCGAGGCGCAATAGGCCGGGTTGTCCTTCCAGCCGACCGTGGCAGCCGTCGAGCCTATATTGATGATGCGGCCCCATTTGCGCCCGATCATCCCGGGCAGCAGCCGGCGCGTCATTCGGAATGCGCCGTTCAGATTGGTGTCGATGATCTTCAACCATAATTCGTCGGAATGGCCCGACACCGGCTGCTCGGCGGTCGTCCCCGCGGCATTGACGAGAATGTCGGCCGGGCCGCATGTGGCTTCCGCCGCCGACACGAATAGCTCGATCGCCTCGCTGTCGCGAACGTCCAGATGGCCGGCGTAAACAGCCGTGCCGCCAACGGCAAGCCGCTTCCGGACCTCGACGATCTCCTGCGGATCGGGATAGGCCGCGGCATCGCTCTGCCGCTCGGCCGCCTCGCGGACGAAGGAGCCGACGGCGACGTTGGCGCCCTCGGCAGCGAGCGCCTCCGCAATGGCCAGCCCCTGCCCCGTCAATCCGCCGGTGATGACCGCGCTCCGGCCTTTGAGCCTGCCCGTCATGACAGATCCTTCAAAGGCTTGCCGAGCCAGTCGCGATAGAAGCCTTCCAAGTCCGGCTCGAAATCATGGACGATCGGATAACCGGGGGCCGCCGCTTCGACTTCGTGCAGATGCGCACATTCGGGGCAGAAGAACTCGCGGATCTCCATCCATTTCGGATCCGGGATATCGCTGTTCGGGTAGATTTCCCGCAAGCTCTCCTCGGTGTCGCGCACGTTGATCACCGCGTTCAGTTTCCAGTTCCTGCGATAGTCCCCGAAGGAGTGGCCGCATTCGCAGCGGGTGACCCGGCCCTCGGCGCTGTCGCAGATGAAGAGCCGGTCGCCGACCGGGAGCAGGATCGGATCGCTCCAGACAACGCGGTCCTGCAGCACGGCCAGATATTTGAAGAAGCGGTCGTCGTCCTTATAGCCGCTCATGATCCGCCGCGTCTGCGCCCAGGGGAGCGTGCCGTTGACGAGGTCGTTGATGACTTCCTTCGAATATTCGGTCATGGCTCAATTCTCCCCGGCGATAACGAAATCGGAGGCAAGGCCCCAGAATTCCTTGAAACTTCTGGAAAAGCGCGGCGAGAGCTTCATCGCGCTCCGGTACATTTTGGCGACTTCCGGCGCGAAGTCCGAAGCCTCCACTCGCCGTTGCTCCCTGGCGATCCATTCCGATACCGGAATGGCTTGCTTCAGCCGCTTCTTGCGCAGTTCCGCGCGGCGGGCGACGGTCGCGTCGATGTCGGCCTGCGGATAACCTTCGGCATCCTCCTTAAGGATGATGCCGAATACCTTCTCGGCGGCTTCGCGCGTCAGGAAGCCGTTTTCCACGTCCCATGCCGTCTTGATCGGGTCGCGTTCCAACACGTCGCCGAAGCCGCCGCCGCCATTATAGGCATGGCTGAAAATGTCGCCGGCCTTGTGGGGCCGGGTGATGTAGGGACCCTCCTCCCAGACCTGCTCGCCTTTGTAGGTGCGCTCGAAATCCGAGACCAGCGGGTCGGTGCCCGGCGCATGCGCGAGCGGCTCCCGGCGTTCGGCGCGCTCGTGAATATCGGAGTTCCTGACCGCGTGATGTTTCTCGCAGGTCGGTGCCGGATAGCCGCCGCACAGGCCGCCATTGTCGAACACGCGCGAGGAATGCTCCGACGTCACGAGGCGCAGGTGATCGGTCTTGTTGATGAGCCAGGTCGAGATGAAGGCGCAGCCGCCGCGGTACTTTCCAGCACCGCCGGAATTCGGCACGATCGAGCGGCCGATATAGACCATCGGCATGTTCTGTTCCCAGATCTCGATATTGCCCATGTCGGATTCGGGGTTCCAGCCGACATAGGCGGTGTCGAGCCCGTCTTTGATCGCCAGCGCTCCGGAGCCCGCGGCTGCGCATTCGAAATGGGCCATGCCGAAGCCCGTGCCGTATTGGCTGGTGCCTCCCATCTCGATCATCGGGGAATTCACCTGACCGACAAAAGCTTCCTCGACAAAGCCCCGGGCGATGAAACCGCGTGAGAGCAGCCGCTGGAACACGCCGTAAGCCGGGAGCAGCAAGGCCCAGGAGGTGGCTGTCGCCGCCATCTCGTTGTCCGGGTTGGTCCAGGTGCCGTGGGGAATATTGATCTCGGTCGCCATCCAGGCGCCGTCATTGACGAGCCCCTCGAAGTTCATGTGCTGGGTGAGTGTCACGAACATGCCGCCGTCCATGCCGGCCGGGGTGCAGTTCATCGAGTGATAGCCCCAGGGCTGCGTGCCGTCGAAGTCGAGCCTGATCTTGCCCTCGCTGGTGATCTCCATCTCGATCGGGATATTGTAGAGCCAGTTCGGGTCGGCGAGCGGCTGAAAACCCGGCTTGCCCTCGGTCACGTGACCGTAGAAGGTGTGGCCGCGATAGATGCCGGGCACGGTCAACTGCCGTGTGCGGGCAAGCTGTGCTCTTCTGCCCTCTTCGATGAATTCCTTGGAAAGCCGCTGCCAATATTCGAGGCCGACCTCGTCGATGAGCTGCTTTACGCTCTCGCGCATGTCGATGCAGGCGGCGACCTTGGCTTTTTCGTCCAGCACCCAGTAGATAGGCATGCGTAGATTGCGCTCGCAACGGATTACGTAATCCCGGCGGATCTCGTCATTCTCGCCGATCTTTTCGGCACAGACGAAAAGCCCCTCGGTGAAGCGTTCCTGCGCAAGACACACATCGCCGCCGGGCGTGATGCCACCCGCCTCGAGTTCATGGCAGACGGCGCCCGCCCAGCCGACCAGCGTGCCCTCGTGGAAGATCGGCACCACGTCCATGACGTCGGGCACCTGCACCGTGCCGATGAAGGCGTCGTTATTGGCGAAGATGTCGCCGTCGCGGATGCATGGATTCTGCTCGTAGCCGTTTCTGATCATCCACTTGATGAAGCGGCTCATCGTGTGCACATGCACCATGATGCCGTTCGAAAGCGCGATCGCGTCGCCTTCCGGCGTGTAGATCGCCACTACCATTTCGCCGACTTCCCGCACTCCCGGCGAGGCGGAGATGCGACGGGCCATTTCCCTGGCCGAGACGCAATAGGCGCGCAGCTTCGTGTGCAGGGTCTCGAATTTCAGCGGATCCTGCCTGCGCAGCCGAAGTTCGGTGATGCCGTCATAGCAGCCGGTCTCCTCCATCAGCCGTTCGGATTCGAGCAGCCGCCGCTGCAGGGGATTTGCCGTTTTGTCCAGCATGTCTGTCATCCTTCAGCTCAGGCATGGTTGTAATGAAGCAGCGTCCATTCATCGATAAAGACGCGATCGTTCGGATGCACCACCAGCGTCGTTGCCGGGTGCTCGATGATTGCGGGGCCGATCACCTCGTGGCCGGGCTCAAGCAGATCCATCTCGTAGAGATCTGCCCTGTGCCAGCGGCCGCCGATATAGGCTTCGCGCACGCCCTTGTGGGCGGATTGCGGATCGGCGCTCCCGAGAGGCCGCCTGACAAGCACCGGCTTGATCTTTTCGGCAGTGGCGATGACGCCGAGTTCCATCAGGGAGAAGCCCGCCTCGCCGTATTTCGAAACGCGGTGATTGGCCTTGGCATAGACCTCTTCGAACTGCGCCAGCACCGCGCGCATGTCGTCGGGACCGTTGATGGACGCAAGCGGCGCAATGACTTCGACGTCCTCCAGCTGGCCGGTGTAACGGGCCATGAAGAAGGGGACGGTCCTGATCTTTTCCCGCGCATGGCCGTCGGTCAGCATCTCGTCGACGGCGGCCTTTTCGAGGTCTTGCCACACCCGGGTGACCTGCGCGCCGGCTGCAGCGAGCCTGTCGTCCGAGGCGCGGGCGCCGATATCGATCTGGGTCGACACCGAATGCCGGCGCATATAATCGGCCGTCGTACAGCCGAAGGCGGAGAAAGCGGCGGCGAACTGGAACGTGATGATGTCCTTGAAGCCGATGCCCCTCGAGCAGCCGGCAAGATGCAGCGGGCCCGAGCCGCCGTAGGAAAGAAGCGTGAACTCGGAAGGATGGATGCCCTGGCCCGAGATAACGCGTCGCAGCGCGTTATTGGCGTCCTGCTCCAGCATCTCGATCATGCCTTCAGCCGCTTCCTCTACACCGACCCCGAGCACGTCCGCGCATTTGTCCTTGAAGGCCGCGCGTGCCTTCTCGACCTCGAGCACCACCTTGCCCCCGAGGAAGTAATACGGGTTCAACCGGCCGAGGATCGCATCGCAATCTGCGATGGTCGGCTCCGTGCCGCCCTTCGCGAAGCAGATCGGACCGGGATCTGCGCCGGCGCTTTCAGGTCCGAGCGACACCTTCCTGGTCAGCGGGTCGACCTTGAGGATCATGCCGGCACCCGCCCCTATCGTGTCGAGGTGGAGTGTCGGCACATTGAGCTTGAAGCGGTCCATCAGCGGCTCGTTCTCGATGCGGGTCTGGCCGCGCGAGATGACGCCCATGTCGAAGGAGGTTCCCCCCATGTCCGAGCAGATCAGCGAGTCATTGCCTATGAGCTTGCCGACATAGGCTGCCCCGAGAATGCCGCCGATCGGCCCGGAAATCATCGTCTCGTGGAGGCGCGGATGGTTGATCGACGTCAAGCCTCCGAAAGAGAGCAGCGTCTGCACGCCGTATTTGAAGCCGTATTTGTGCGAGGCCTCCTCGATTCCCTTGAGCTGCTGGCGGCCGCGCGACGTCGCATAGGCTTCGATCAGCACCGAGTTCAGCCGCGACTGTTCCCGGATCACCGGGCGCACCTCGTGGCTGGTATAGACATTGATCTCGACGCCGGCGGCGGCAACCTCCTCGCGGCAGATCTCGGCGATGCGCTTCTCATGCACCGGATTGACGTGGCTGAAGATCGTCATGATGCAGATCGCGTCGACCTTGTCGCGGATCAGCGCACGGGCCGCGGCGGTTACCTCGCGCTCGTAGAGCGGCAACACGATATCGCCGAAATGGTCGATGCGTTCGGTAACGCCATGGGTGCGGCGGCGCGGCACCAGCGGATCGGGGTGGGCGTGGGTGACCGCATGGAGGCGGTCGGCATAGGAATAATCCGCCCAGGCCTGCAGGCCGCGGCCCATCAGCACCATGTCCTCCATGCCTTTGGTGGTGATCAGACCAAGTTTACGACCGGTGCGGGAGAGCAAGGTGTTGAGCATGCCGGTACCGGAATAGAGCACCACGTCGAGACCGGAAAAAAGACTGTCGAGAGAGATACCCCAGGCGTCCGCCGCGTCGACAGCGGACGAAATGAAGCCTTCGGCCTCGTTTTTCGGCGTGGTCGCGGCCTTGCCGATCTTGAAGTGCCCGTTTTGATCGACAAGGATGGTGTCGGTCATCGTGCCGCCCGCGTCGATGCCGATCACGATTGGGTTTTCCAAGGTCTTACCTCCATGGCTTTGCTGATGGAGGAAACCTAGGTGGGAATTTTCGGCCGGGAAATGTGCCAAAAGGCACAATGACCGGCGGGGGGAACAGTGCTAGACGAACTTATGAGCGGCGATGGGTTCTGGAAGATCTTGGCGCAAGCGATCGGCGCCACCGGTACCGACAGGCATGTCGACCGGCTGATCGACATGATCGGAGCCGTGGTGCCGCAGAATCTTATCACGGTCACCCGTTATTCCGCCACCCGCAAGCCCGAATTCGTCAAGCACCGCGGTTACTCCGACGAGATGGTGGCTCGTTACCTCGATACCTATTATGTATTCGATCCCTTCTATGCCTATTGGCGCCTGAACAGGCGCGCAGGGATCGTGCCTCTCAAGAGCCTGGCGGACGACGCCCCCAAGCGCGGCCGCTACATAGCGGAGTTCCTGGCGCAATCCGAAATCTGCGACGAGGTCGGCATCCTGCTGGAAGACGGAGACGACTGGTGCCTAGGTATTTTTCTCGACCGCTCCACATCGATGTTCAGCGATGGCGAGGTCGCGGCTCTGCGCAGCCGTTTTCCGGTTTTCGAAGCACTGCACGCAGCCGATACCCGCACGCGCGACCCCGATCTGAGGCGAACCAGCACGCCCGAAGCCATGGGGGAAGCACCGGTGAGTGCCGTCCAGGCCTCGCTGATCCTGTGGCCGGATCTGACGGCACGGGAGCGCGAACTCGTCGCCCTCATTCTGCAGGGACACCCTAACGCGACCATCGCGTCCAGGCTCGGGATCGCCCCGGGCACGGTCAAGAACCACCGGGCGCACATCTATGAAAAGCTCGACATCACGACGGAGCGCGAACTCTTCCTGCAGGTCTTCCAGCAATACCGGCTGTCGTGAGGATCTGCCGTTGGATCACGCGCGCCCGACGGCGCTTCGAATTCGATCCCTGGTAAAAGGCAGATCGTAAAGGCGCTTGCCGGTCGCATCCCTGATCGCGTTGGCGACGGCTGCGGCGGCCGGGCCCTGGGCCGCCTCCCCGGTGCCGAGGAAAGGTTCCCCGGGACGCTCGACGATGTGGACCTCCACGCTTTCCGGTACACTGGCGAAACGCAGGATCGGATAGCTGGACCAATCGGTGCTGGTGATCCTGGTCCGGTCAAAGGCGACGGCCTCGTAGAGCGTCCAGCTGATCGCCTGCAAAATTCCGCCTTCGGTCTGATTGCGGATGCCGTCCGGATTGACGATCTCGCCGCTGTCGATGGCCGAAACGGCGCGGACCACATGAACACGGCCCGTTTCGGGTTCGACATCCACCTCCATCGCCACCGCCAGATAGGCGGCAAGGTTCTTGTAGCGGGCGAAACCGAAGCCGCGTCCGCGGTTACGGGGCATTTGCGCCTTGTCCCAGCCGAAGCGCTGCGCGGCCAGCTCGATCACGGCACGGGCTCGCGGGTCCTCCATGTGGCGAAGCCGGAATTGGACCGGATCCGCTTCGGCGATCAGCGCCAGCTCATCAATCGTGCTTTCGATCGCGAAGACGTTGGCATAGGCCCCAAGCGCGCGAAGCGCCGATACGCGAAGCGGCATTTCGGCCAGAAAATGCCAGAGCACGCGCTTGTTCGGGATCACATAGAGCGGATTGGCATTTCGGTCGCCGTTGCCCGACGGACTGATATTGAGCTTGGCGGGCTTCGGCTGGAAGGCTTCGGCCTTGTGGCGCGCCGCCAGGAGCGCACCGGCTCCGCCCGGACGGGTGGAGTGGGTATTGCTCCAAAGGTCATAGGCCCAGCTGGTGATCCTGCCCTGGTCATCCAGTGCCGCACTGATCTTCATGAGCATTGCAGGACCATAGGGCTCCCAGCTGTGCTCCTGCTCCCGCATCCACTGGACCCGGACGGGCTTGCCCGGCAGTTTGCTGGCGATGAGGGCCGCATCCGCAGCCGCGTCATCGGCGCCATTGTGGCCGTAACAGCCCGATCCTTCCATATGGACGACGTGGACCCTGTCTTCCGGCATGGCCAGCATCTCGGCGATCGCCGCCCGATCGGGAAAGACACCCTGCGTGTGGGACCAGACCTCCAACGCCCCGTCCGCGTTCATCCGCGCGACGGCGCAGGACGGGCCGATCGAGCCGTGGATCTGATAGGGCCGGCTAAACGTCGCCTCGAAGACCTTGCCATCAGACGAAAGCATGCCGGCCTCGGCGACCGTGCCCACCTCGCTCTCGAGTCTTTGCAATTCCGCCGGCAGGTCGGTCTGGTCGGGGAGCGTCTCGCTTTCCTGCCACCGCGCGGCCGTGGCCAGCGCCCGCATGGCGTTCACCGCCTGGAACTCTTTCGAGGCCACCACCGCCAGGAAATTGCCGTCGCGCACGACCGACACGACTCCCGGCAGCGCCTCGGCGGCGCTCGCATCCACCTCCGATAGTCTGGCAGCCGGGCTCGGCGGGCGCACGACGCGCGCATGCAGCATGCCCTCCAGGCGAAGATCATGAACATAGGCCGCCTCGCCCGTCACCTTGCCCGGGATGTCGACGCGCGGCAGTGTTTTGCCGATCACGCGGAAAGTGCCTGGCGGCTTCAATGCCGATTGCGGCTGCGCTTCCACGTGCAGCATCTGTCCGGAAACGAGTTCGCCGTAGGTCGCCCGCCGTCCGTCTTTTGCCAGCACCGCCTTGTTTTCCGCCCTGAGTTCCGTCGCCGCCATGCCGAAGCGCCTGGCAGCTTCGGCCAGAAGCAGGGCCCGCACCTGCGCTGCAGCGTTCCTGATGGCGGTACCGCTGTTTTGCATCGACTGGCTGCCGGCCGTGAACCCTTCATTCGGGGTTCGGCCGGTGTCGGCCGTTATGAGCCGGATCTCCGCGGGGTCGACTTCGAGCTCCTCGGCGGCAACCTGCAACAGGGCCGTTCGAATGCCCTGCCCGAGTTCCGCCTTGCCGGTGAAGACCGTGACCGAATTGTCGGGATCTATGCCTATCCATGAATCGAGGAAACGCTCGTCATCAAGGCTGCCCGGCAGGGACACCGGCGCAGCCGGCGGCATTGCCGGCGGAAGCTCCTGGGCAAATGCACGGCCGAGCGAGAAACCGACGACGAGCCCGCCGGCGCCTGCGATGACGCTGCGGCGGGTGATTTCTTCCTGAAGCAGGCCCATCAGCCGGCCCTCCCCTGATCAGTGGCACGCAGCGAGGCGGCCTGCATCAGTTCGCCGGCGCGCCGGATCGCCGCGAGAATCCGCATATGGGTGCCGCAACGACAAAGATTGGTCGCAAGCGCCTCGCGGATGTCCTCTTCGCTCGGCTGCGCGTTGCGGCGCAAAAGCGCATGCGCGCTCATCATCATGCCCGGGATGCAATAGCCGCATTGCGCCGCCTGCAGCTCGATGAACGCCTCCTGCAGCGGCCCCGGCGCGTCGATCGTTCCCAAGCCCTCGATGGTGGTGATCTCCCGCCCTTCCAGCAGCATGATAGGCACCATGCAGGAAAGCACCGCCTCGCCATCGACGACGACGGTGCAGGAGCCGCACTGCCCAAGTCCGCAGCCGTATTTGGCCCCGTTGAGCGCCAGCTCGTCACGCAGGACGTAAAGCAGCGGCGTCGCCGGATCTGCCTCGATCTGATGCGGGCTGCCGTTGACTGTCAGCGATACCATCTTCAATCCTCCTCGGCGCCGACATGGTGCGGCGCCCTTTCAATGCCGTCCGAGGGCCGGATTGCCACCTTGTAGGTCCCGGAACGGGTTCTGGCCGTCTGCTCGACGAGCCCGGCCCAGGGTGGCTCCTCCGAGAACCGCTCGCGCATGTAGGCAAGGAGATCGGCCACCTGCTGATCGCTGAGCAGATGGCGGAAAGCCGGCATCACTGCGCTCGCTTCGCCATCGGCGGGCGGAAGGCCGAACAGCACCACGTTGACGATGTTTTGCGGGTTCGGCGCATTGACGGCGGTGCTGAGTTGGAAATTCAGCCCCCCGAAGGGCTGACGCCGCTCGCTCTCGTGACAGCTTGCACAGGCGGCAAGATAAATTGCCTCGCCGGGCTGGCCGCCTGCGGCACTGGCCGGTGCGCTCTGGCTGTCCGCCGCCTGCTCCGGGCGCTGCCCTCCAAAAGCCTCGCGCAACTGTGCCGCTCTTTGCTCGCGTTCCGGCGTCGGGGCGCCCATGATCGACATTACATAGGTGGCGATCGCCGCGATATCGCTGTCCGGCAGAAAAGCCAGATTGCCCGTCACCTCGGCCATGGGCCCGCGCGAAACGCCATGGAATTCGTGCCAGCCGTTGCGAAGATAGAAGGCGAGGCTTTGCTCGTCCCAGGGGATCGGCGCCTTCGACTCCGTGTTGATCGCATAGGCCTGCCAGCCTTCCGCTTCGCCGCCGCCGAAATGCCGGTCGCGGTCCTCGGCGCCAAATGGGTTGCGGGGCGTATGGCAGGCGCCACAGTGGCCGAGGCCCTCGACAAGATAACGCCCGCGGTTCCAGGCCTCGCTCTGGCCGGGGTCCGGCTCTCGCTCGCCGCCGTCGAGGAAAAGCAGCTTCCAGCCGGCAAGCAGAGGCCGGAACTGAAGGGGAAGCGGAAGGTCGTTTTCCGGCGCCTCGGCTTTCACCGCGACCCGCGTCATGAGGAAAGCGTAGAGGGCGCGATTGTCGTCTGCCGAAACACGCGTGAAGTGCTCATAGGGAAACGCCGGGTAGAGGTGACTTCCCTCCCGGTCGACACCTTCCCTCATGGCGCGCTCGAAGGCCGCCTCGCTCCAGCCGCCGATGCCCGTTTCGCGATCAGGGGTGATGTTGGTGGAGTAGATCGTGCCGAAGGGGGTGGGCAATGCAAGGCCGCCGGCAAATGCCGGTCTCCCCGGCACGGTGTGGCAGGCGATGCAATTGCCGAGCGCCGCCAGCTGCGCGCCCTTGGCAACTAGCTCCGGAGCAAAGCGCGCCTCCGCCGCCGCGGTGTCTTCGGGTAACTCCGAACGCCACGCAAATAAAAGGAAACCAGCGGCAGCCACAAAGATGACCGCCGCGATGCCGATCGCCACCCTCAAAGCTCGCATCCGGAATCTCCGCCGATTTGGGGAAACGCCGCAATTGCCGATGGGTTCCAAGCGGCTTTGACGTTTGCCCGACGTAAACGCTGCCCCGGAACAGAAGCGCGCGCCTGTGGTTACACAGCAGCAATCAGAGGAGTTCCCAAGATGAGCAAGACCAATGTCGAGCAAGCCCAGAAGGACGCACGAAAACAGGCCGAGAAGACGAGCGCCGGGGGCCATTTGGGTGGCACGTATTACGGACAGGAGCCGGATGCCAAGACAGCGACGACGGTGAAGAAGAGGGGCGACAAGGCAAGGCCGAACGATGGCCGGAATTAGCTTTTGCCGCGACTGAGGGAGGTCCCGATGTCCGTCTATCAGCGGCTTCCGGAAAGACCCGTGCCGGGCGCCATGGTCGTGAAACTCTACCACTCCGGCGACGCCGTGCGGGGATATGTGCGAAAGGTCACCGACCCCTCCGAGGATGACGTCATCTTTCCCGGAGAAGAAATGGAGGCCGAGTCGGCCTTCAGGTTGGCGGCAAGCCACAGCGAAGCGTCGGCCCCGATCTATGTCGAGCTCGTGGAGGACGTCGAATGGGACCCGTCCTGGGGCACGTTGATCGGCTGATATCGACAGAGTCACGCACGGCCGCCGGCGGTAATCCCTGAGCGCAGCTCCCGGAAGGTGATCGAATAGCGCAGGCGCTCTACCGGCGGGATGGAATGCTCCCATTCGGATCTCGCACTGCCGGAGAGGAGATATGCCGAGCCCGGCTCGAGAATGACGGAAGCCCGCTCCCATTTGCCGATCCGCTTTCGGCGCAACCTGAATGTGCAGGAAGCCAGCAGCGATATCCCGACGACATCGCCGAACACCGCCTTGTCCCTGTGCCAGCCGATCGGGGCCCCGACATCATATTCGGTGACCAGTGCCTGCTGGAGTCCCTCCGCCGGCAGTCCGGAAAAGTCGGCCGCCAGCTGCCTGAGCGGCAGAAGCAGCGGGGGAATGGCATCGATCTTCCGGACCGCCTCGGTGTCGAAGTCGTACTTCCAGCCGAATGAAACCACACGCCGCCTGCCCTCGTAGCCGTGAAAGTCGAAAGGCTTGAAGGGAAGCCCCGGCAGCGCCTCCAAAAGTACCTCCTGGAGCTTCTGCGGAACGATACCCGCCTGGTAGCGGAAGCCCTCGGGCAGATTGCCGGGCGGGTTTCCGAATAGGTCTCCTTGCATTGAAGCACCTCGCATTCGGGACGCAAGCCTGCCACCGATATTGGAGAACATTCGAAAGGCTCGCACGTTCCCCGAAGCGCCAAGCGGGAGTTTACCGCCCGGCCTGGGGGAGAATATCAACCAGCCGGACCGGACGCAGGCCTCTCGCATCCACGCCCACATCGAACTGCCGCGGGATCGGCTTCAGCCTGCCATGGGAGTGCCCGTGCAGATTGATCGACTTCTTTCCCATCTGGTTCCATGTCCGGAACGGATAATGGCAAAGGACGAGCAGCCGCCCATCGACCATCAGCTCCGCGTAATGCTGCACGCTGTGCCAGCCGCTCGCCCCGGTCGTGTCGATCGGGTCGTTGTTGCCTACGATGAGGTGCTTGCGGCCGTTCAGACGGGACAGCAGATCTTCGGCAAGCCCGGTTCTCTTTGCCGCGAAGTCGCCAAGGTGCCAGACGTCGTCCTGCGGCGAGACGGTTTCGTTCCAATTGGCGATCAGGGCGGCATCATGTTCGGCCATATTGGAAAACGGGCGGCGGTCGATGCGAAGCACACGCGGATCGCCGTAATGCGTGTCGCCCGTGAAATAGATCATCTCGCCAATCGCTGTCCCTGCCCGGCCGCCGCGGTCGTGCCGCATGCGAACAATCTTCGGAACATTCATCCGATTGCCGGGTTCTGGCAACCCCTGCCGCCTCGCGCGACTGACCTGCCCCGCTCCGGCGCGAGATGCCGCGGCTGATGCAAATCGAGAGGGTGTGCTCATGCCATCGCCCCACCGAACGCCTAAGGCGGCGCCCATCCCGCCTGCCGGCTCAGCGCCGATCCTGCTGAAGATCAACGGCGTCGACCATTCCCTGTCGATCGACCCACGCACCTCTCTGCTGGACGTTCTGCGCGAGCATTTGAGCCTTACCGGGCCCAAAAAGGGATGCAACCAGGGCGCCTGCGGGGCCTGCACGGTTTTGGTGGACGGTCAGCGCGTCCTGTCCTGCCTGTCGCTGGCGCTTCAGCTTGAAGGCCGGGAGATCACCACGATCGAAGGCATTGCCAATGGCGAGCTTCACCCGCTTCAGGCCGCATTCATAGAGCATGACGGTTTCCAATGCGGTTATTGCACCCCCGGGCAGATCTGTTCGGCGATCGGAATGTTCCAAGAATTTCAAAGCGGCTTGCCGAGCGCCGTGACCGGGGACATGGCCGCGGCTACGATCGAATTCTCGGACGCCGAGATCAAGGAACGCATGAGCGGAAACCTCTGTCGTTGCGGGGCTTATGTCGGCATCTGCGAGGCGATCCACGGCGCATTTGACCGCGAGGTGGCGAAATGAAGAGCTTCGCCTATGCGAGAGCGACTGATCTGGAAACCGCCGTGCAGCTCCTCTCCAAGACCCCGAATGCGAAGTTGCTCGGCGGCGGCACCAACCTTGTGGACCTGATGCGCGAGAACATCGAACAGCCGGACGCGCTGGTGGATGTGACCGGGCTGCCTCTGGACCGGATCGAGGAGCGGCCGGATGGCAGCCTTGCTATCGGTGCGACGGTGCGGAACACGGCGGTCGCCGGTCATCCGGTCGTGCGGGACCGCTATCCGTTTCTGGCCCAGGCGATCGTGTTCGGAGCATCGGGCCAGATCCGCAACATGGCGACCGTTGCGGGCAACCTCATGCAGCGAACGCGTTGCCTCTATTTCTACGACCACGCGGCGCGCTGCAACAAGCGTGCACCGGGAGCGGGATGCGATGCGATCGGGGGCTTCAATCGGATGCACGCGATCCTCGGAGCCTCGGACAGCTGCATCGCCACGCATCCGTCCGATATGTGCGTCGCCCTGGCGGCTCTCGATGCGAAGGTGAACGTCGTCGGGCCCAGCGGCGCGCGCACGATTGCCTTCGAGGACTTCCACCGTTTGCCGGAGCATACACCCCATATCGAGACCGATCTGCAGCCCGGCGAACTTATCACCGGCATCGAGATCCCGCCGCTCGGCTTCGCCAGGCGCTCGCTCTATCGGAAGGTCCGGGACCGCGCGAGCTATGCTTTTGCCCTGGTCAGCGTGGCCGCCGCTCTGGAGATCGACAGCGGTAAGGTCAGGAACGTCCGCCTGGCGCTCGGGGGCGTGGCGCACAAGCCTGGCGGGAGCGAACGCTGGTGCCGAGAGCTTCAGACAGGCGGCGGAAGCCGAACTCGCGCCGGCGAGAGGCCTAGCCCATAACGCCTTCAAGGTCGAGTTGGCGAAGCGCACGATCGTCGGCGTGTTGGGCGAATTGGCCGGAGGGTAAGATGAGCGTCCTGCAGAAGCTTATGGAAACCGTCGTCCAGTTCATGCCCGACAAGTCGCCGGACCCGCTCATCCACAAACACGGTTACCTCGGCACGCCCGTCAGCCGCGTTGACGGGCAACGGAAGGTGAAGGGTGAAGCGCGCTTCGCCGCGGAATTCGAGATCGAAAATCTGGCCTATGCCGTTCCGGTCTGCAGCACGATCGCCAAGGGGCGAATTGTCGGAATCGACGCCTCCGATGCCGAGAGGAGTCCAGGCGTCATAACGATCGTCACTGCCGAAAACGCCCCGAAGATGAAACGGCCGCCACTCATGGACGTAAGGCACATGGACAAGGGGTTCGCGGCCAGTGATCTCGCTGTTCTGCAGGACGACGAGATCAGTTGGGATGGGCAGCCCGTCGCGGTTGTCGTCGCCGAAACGCTCGAACAGGCGGAGCATGCGGCTTCGCTCGTGCGCGTCGACTATGATGAGAAAGCAGCGCGCGTTTCGTTCGAGGACCTCAAGGCGGAGGCGACCGTGCCGTCCGCCGTCCTGGGCGAAGATCCCGAACTCGAGATCGGCGACCCTGAGAAGGCTTTCGCGGCGGCGGCATTCAAGGTCGACAATCTCTACCGGACACCGCACTACAACCACAACGCCATAGAGCCGCATGCGGCGATCGCCGCCTGGGACGAAGACGGCAGGTTGACGGTTTTCGACTCGACCCAATTCGTAAACGGCTGCAAGCACGCACTCGCCGGCATGTTCGGCCTCAAGGGGGACGACGTGCGCGTCATCGCGCCATTCGTCGGCGGGGGCTTCGGCGGCAAGGCCGCCTTGTGGAATCACACCGCGCTCTGTGCGGCGGCGGCCAAAGTCGCCAATCGCCCCGTCAAAATGGCGCTCGCTCGCGAAGACGTTTTCCGCCTCATCGGCGGCCGCACGCCTTCGGAACAGCGCGTCGCGCTCGGCGCCGATGAGGATGGAAAATTCGCGGCGATCATTCACACCGGGGTGACGGCGACGACGACCCACGCCAAGTATCCCGAACAATTTTCATTGACTCCGCGGCATCTCTACGCCTCGCGGACAATGTCCGTCGGTCAGAAGGTCGTCGATCTCGATACCGTCGCCAACACATGGATGCGCGCGCCGGGGGAATCGATCGGCACTTTCGCTTTGGAATCGGCCATAGACGAACTCGCCTACGCGATGAAGATCGATCCGGTCGAACTTCGCCGCTTGAACGAGCCCGAAAAGGATCCCACGAAAGGCACGGAATTTTCGAGCCGTCATCTCGTCGAGGCCTATCGGCGCGGCGCGGAAAAGTTCGGCTGGAGCCGGCGGCCGGCCGAACCGTGTTCGCAGCGCGATGGAAAATGGCTGATCGGACAAGGTGTCGCGACGGCCTATTACCCGGTCTTCCGCTTTCCCGCCGCAATTCGCCTTCGCATTTCCGCCGACGGCAGCGCACTCGTGGAAGCGGCGGCGAACGAAATGGGCATGGGAACCGCGACGGTGCAGATTCAGCACGCAGCAGACCGTCTCGGCCTGCCGCTGGAGATGGTTTCATTCCGCTATGGCGACTCCGCCCTGCCGGACTCGCCGATCATCGCCGGCGGCTCGAGCCAGACCGGCAGCATCGCCGCGGCGGTGCAGGTGGCCGTCGAAAAGATCCATCGCGAACTCATCAAGCTCGCCGGTAACGGCTCGCCGTTGGCAGGTGCAAACGTAGAGATCGAGGCACGCGACGGCGGGCTTTTCCTGTCCGGCGAGGGAAGCAAGGGCGAGACCTATGCCTCGATCCTGAAGCGCGCCGGCCGTGATTTCATTGAAGTGGAAGAGACTTCGGGAATGCCGTTCGAGGTAATGAAGTACTCCATGGCCTCCTACGGCGCGCAATTCTGCGAAGCTCGCGTCAACCGGGAATCGGGCGAAGTGCGGATCTCCCGCTGGCTCGGCTCCTTCGATTGCGGCCGGATCCTCAATCCGAAAACGGCCGTCAGCCAGCTTCGCGGCGGGATCGTCATGGGGATCGGCATGGCTCTCGCGGAGGAAACCCTGCTCGACACGCGCCGCGGGCGGATCATGAATCCGTCACTCGCCGAATATCATGTTCCGGTGCATCTCGACGTGCCGCATATCGAGGTCATCTACAACGACATTCCCGACGAACATACGCCGCTTGGCGCACACGGGGTCGGCGAAATCGGCATAACGGGCGCGGCGGCGGCAATTGCGAATGCCATCTTTCACGCGACTGGAAAACGCATTCGCGAGCTGCCGATAACGCTCGACAAGCTGCTATGAGAGCGCTTCGGAACGACGCACTTTTCCTCGGAAGCGCCTTAGCCCCGTCCATCCCGGATCATCGAAAAATAGTCGTCGAGCCCGACCTGGCCGCCCTTCAGAGCGACCTCCATGCCGTCCACCCTCGGATCGGCGCTATGCGCGGTGCAGAGAGGCGATCCCGGCGACTGCGGAAGTGGCAGCCGCAATGTGAGTGCGTCGACAGAAAGCTGGCCAAGGGCGTGGCTCGACGTATCGCCCCCGGCGATGACGGCGCGGCGGAGCCCGGCCCGCGTCACCAGTTCTCTCAGCAGCGATCCGAGCCGTTCGCCGATCCGGTGACGCGAGCCATCCTCCAGAGGAATGGCTTCGCCCCGATCGGCAGAGGGGCCGAGTGCGGTATAGAGAATGATGCTCCGGCCCTTCTTCAGACAGGCAAGCCCCCGCGCAACGGCATCCTCGAATGCCGAGCCGGCATCCGTCGCCGCGAGTGCGACTGCATCGAGCCCTATCCCCTCGAAACCGTTCTCCATCGCATGACGGATTTGCCGCTCCGTGGTCGGAGAGACGCTGCCCGAAACCACCGCGATCCGGTCGACCGGTCCGGGCGGCGCGAATGTCGGCGCTTCGCCGAGCAGGCCAAGGCGACGCCATTCGCGAACGAGTGCATATTCGATGCCGGACGAGCCGCAGACGAATTGCCCTTCCGTTGCTCGCGTCCGCCAGAGCTGGCGCCCGACGACGGCCTGGCTCCCCTCATCCGCGACATCGAGAAGGACGAGTTGGTGATCCGCGAAAGCCCTGTCGGCGAACGCGTCCACGTCCGGCGATGCGAGTTGCACGAGGTCTACAAGAGCCGCGCTGAGCGATGTCTGACGCGAAAGGTGAAGGCGGATATCCGCCTCGTTCATCGGGGTTACCGGATGCCTGCTCATCACCGGATGGCGGTCTATGCGGTAGGTTTCGCCGCGAAAGGCGGCGAACAGATTGCCGAAGGCGGTGTAACGGCGGATCTGCGGCGCGCCGATGACCAGCGGTACCGGCGCGGCGCCGAAGACATCCCGCCCGATCTCGATCGCCTTGCCTATGTTGCCGACACCGGGGCTCGAATCGAAGGTCGAGCAAACCTTATAGTGGGCGATCTCCGCCTTCAGCGCCTTCAGCCACAGAAAGGCCGGAGGAAGGTTTTCCGCCATCCAGCCCGGCGTTTGGCTGCGGCTGGTGCCCGCGAGCCCAAAGGCACGGCAATGGCCGAAGCGCTCGAAGAGCGAAGGCTCGGGCACCTTGAGAAACAACGCGGTTTCGACCCCGTGCGAGGAGAGTGCCTCCATCACGTCGGTCGAGCCGGTCAGATCGTCGCCGTAGTAGCTGAGCAAGGGAATGTGCATTGGGGTCTCCGGTCGCGCGGAAGTCAGGCGCCCTTGCCGTCGGCGAATTTTTCGAGCGATTGCGCCAGTTCGGGGTGATCCCTGGCATAATCGGCCAACGGGATCCCGGCGACTGCCGCCTCCCAGGCCTGGCATACGGCCCTGACGCCGGCGCCGGGTCCGCCCGGATGGCTGACTATGCCGCCGCCGCAGAGATAGAGCAGATCGGTCGTACGCCCGGTCCGTGCATAGGTCTCGGGCGCCTGTCCGCCCCATTGACCCGACGCCACGACCGGCAGCGGACAATCTTCCTTGGAAAAGAGCGGCGTGCTCACGGCCTCGAAGGACTTCACGAAGCTCTCGTCAGGTTCCCAGTATTTGACGCGGATGCCGTTGATCTGGAACTGGTCGACCCCGAGGAGGCGCCAGAATTGCTGCCAGACCGAAAACTCCATGCCCAAGCCGCCATGACGCGTGAGAATGTCCCAGCCGTTGCGATGGGCGTGGAGAACGAGGCCGGAGCGCTTGCGCAGGAAAGCGACGCCGCCCATTCCGACGGAATTGATGTTGACGACCGCCGCATTGCCGCCGGCCGCGACCACCAGATCGTGGTTTCGCATCATCTCATCCGGATCGGTATGGGATATGCCGAAGGCATACATCACCTTCTTGCCGGTCTTCTGCTCGTGGTCGAGGATTCTCGGCATGATGGCTGCAATGCGCGCGCTCAGCGGCGAATAGGCCGGGCTCATCAGCTTCTCGTCATCCTTGATGAAATCCACCCCGGAGGAAAGCAGGTCGCCGACGAGCATCGCCGTTTCCTCGGGCCGCAAACCCAGCGCCGGCTTGACGATCGTCCCGATGATCGGACGGCCTTCGACACCGGTCAGGCGCCGGCTGCCGGCAACACCGAACTGCGGGCCCGGATGCGCCGCCGCGAACTCCGGCGGCAGCTTCATATCCACGATGCGGATGCCGGTCATTCCCTTGATGGAATAGACGCCGCCGATCGCAATGGTCATCAAGGCGGAAAGATCCGTTCCTACCGCATCGAGCGGGAAGGCAATCTCCGCATCGGCCCGGTTGAAGCGCGTGGCACCTCCCGCCTCGTCCGGCCATGAGGCTCGATCGGCGGGTTCGAGGTGGCGGATAGCCACTACGCGCGCGGCCGCCCGCGCCTTCAGCTCTTCGCTTTCGCCCGGCACCGGCACGAACGTTCCGGTCGACTGGTCGCTTGCGATCTTTCTCGCCAGGACTTCGACATCGCCCGGGGTCTCGATGCGGTAGGTGATGCGTATCACGGCAGCGCTCTTTGCATTGGATTCAGTAGCTTCTCTCGCGCAACTGGTATAATGAGTATCTGAGTTAGGCAAGAGAAATCTCGCCTGCCGGAAGAAACCTGCCTATAGAGAATGATCCGCAAGCTGCTGGAGTTCACATGGTCATGCAATCCGAGCCCATCATCCGCAGGAAACTTTCCGACGAGGTGTTTGCCCGGCTGAAGGCGTTGATCGAAACCGGCGAGCTGCAACCGGGAGACGAAATGCCCTCCGAGCGGATGCTGATGGAGCGCTTCCAGGTGGGACGCCCGGCCATTCGCGAGGCTCTGCAGGCGCTTGCCAATATGGGGCTGATCGAGATTTCGCATGGCGAGCGGGCCAAGGTGCTGCAGCCGACGGCGCGGTCGCTGCTTCGGCAGGTGGATGCCGCGGCCAAGATCATGCTTGCGGCCTCCTCGGATTCGCTCGAACACCTGAAGAGCGCGCGCATCTTCTTCGAACGCGGCATGGCACGGGAGGCGGCAGGCAGGGCCGAGGCCGCCGATATCGCGGCGCTGGAGGAAACCTTGAAGCGGCAGCAGGCGGCACTCGAGGATCCCGATGCGTTCATCGCCGCGGACATGGCGTTCCACACCCGCATTGCCCAGATTTCCGGCAATCCGATATATACCGCCGTCAGCGAGGCGATGCTCGGCTGGCTCAAAGAGTATCATACGGAAATGCTGATCTGGACCGGCCGGGAGAACGTGACCCTCACGGAACACGAGGAAATCATCGATTGTATCCGCCGCGGAAATCCGGACGAAGCCGAGCAGGCGATGATCAGACACCTCGAGCGCTCCCGCACGCTCTATGCCCCGAAGGGCAGGTAGACCGGAAGCTTCCCGCCCGGCTGCGGACCGCTGATCAGGCGGTTCGCGTGCGACCGAAAGCGCGCAACAGCAAATTCACCGAAACTGCGATCTTGTCGATATCGGGAACGTCCCGGGAGTAGCGCCCGGTGTAGAGCTTGATGATCATCTTGTCCCGCTCGAATCCACGCAGGTCGTAGTGAAGATGAAGGTAGTAACGCTGCTTGTCGCCGGTGCGGGTGATGTCCCCGCGCCGCTGCGTTACCTGCTTCAGATCCGCTTCGAGCGGCGCGAAGCCTTCGATGTTCAGCCTGACCTTGGTCGATTTGAACCGCGTTTCCGTCGAAACCGCTACCACCGCCTTGTCCAGCGAGAGGCTCACGAGGCGGCCTTCGACGCCATCCACATCCACCGGCTCGTCGAGCTTGAACGCCTGCAGCAGGCGCCGCGGCTTCTCGAAGCAGATAAGCGAAGCGATGATCAGCACCACGATGTTGATGCCCGACCAAAGCGCGGCAATCGTCGAGAACGAACCCTCTACCCGCGCCGTCTCCGGAACGATGTTGATCAGGAGGCCCAGCGCGGTAACCACGATGAAGCCGGCGATCCAGGTGAAAGTATAGGCGTCGAAGACGTTCTCCTCGTTGCTGCTGCCCTTCGGGGTCACCTTGAATGGCTTGCCGAAGGGCCTGACCAGACTCGAAAGGACGGTCGGCAGCATGCGGAAGGTCGAGAAGGTGCCGACGGCGGTGGAGACCACCGGAAGGTACCGCGTCGGCGTGAGCCAGAACATCAGCAGGAAATAGGCCGCGAGCAGGGGCACCTGGTTCGAGACATAGTCGGCCACATCCGTGAAATAGAGCGGCAGGGCGCCGAACCACAGATAGATTATGGGAATGAGAAGCACGATGAAGCGGACCAGATATTGCACCAGCCACGACATGGGCAGGAACATGACGCGCTGAAAGAGCGAGAGACCCGGCCCGCGCAAGGGGCCGTTGTGCAGGTAGAGCGTCTGGATACCGCCTTGGCACCAGCGCTCGCGCTGGACGAAATAACCGGTGAGATTCTCGGCCGCCAGACCCATTGAAAGGCGCTCGTTGAGATAGCGGGTCTTGAAACCCCGGTTGAGCATCGACAACGTCGTCAGCAGGTCCTCGGTGATCGACTCGGTCGGAAATCCGCCGATGGCGTCTACGGCCTTGCGCCTTGCGATCGAACAGGAGCCGCAGCAGAAGCTGACGTCCCAGCCGTCGCGGCTGGGGGCGATCTCGTCGAAAAACAAGCGTTGCTCATCGGGCCATAGGTTCTCCAGTCCGAGATTGGACTGGATCGGATCGACGTTGAAGAAGTGCTGCGGTGTCTGCACGATGCCGATGGTATCGTCCATGAAGAAAGGCAAGGTGCGCCGGAGGAAACTGCGATAGGGCACGAAATCGGCATCGAAGACGGCGATGAAATCGCCTGAGCTGACGCGCAATCCGTTGTTCATGTTGCCGGCCTTGGCATGCGCGTTGTCGCTGCGCGTGACATGGATCGCCCCGCGCCCCTCGCAGAACGTCCTGAGCCAGTCGCGCCGGCCGTCATCGAGCACATAAACCTTCAGCTTGTCCTTCGGATGATCGAGCGCAAGCGCCCCGACGATCGTCCGTTCCAGTACGTCGAGCGGCTCATTATAGGTTGGTATGAAGACGTCGACCGTGGGAAGTTCCCGTTCATCCCGCTCAAAAAACTGCCGCTCCAGCCGATCCCCCTCGGCACTGCGGTCGACGTAGCGGCTCATCAGGATGAGGAAGAGCACCACCTCCGCAAAGGCGAGGAACTCGACGATGAAGACGAACCAGACCCAATAGAAATTGGCACCGTCGTTCGGATAGGGCAGAACGGTTTCGGTGAACCGCCAGATCAGGTAACGCAGCGCGAAGGCAGCGACGACCGCGCAGGTGACCGCGCGCGACCAGCTCCTGTGGCGCGGCCAGTTGAAAGGCCCGAGGAGAAAAAAGGCGATGACGAGTAAGGTCGGCGCCAGCGCTAGAAGAGACTGAACCACAAGCTTTGAACCCACTGGGCCAGGTGAAGGCTGCGCTTGGAGAAACGGACCTGGGCCGTTCGCCCGACCTGACAGAAATTCGCGAAATCGGTGTTGAGTGCCGACGGAGCGAGCGTGACGCGGATGCGGGCATTTCGCTCCTCTGTCTCCGGCTCGTTGGCGGCCAGCGTGTCCTTTTCCGCGACCGCGGACGATCCCTTGACTGCCTGCACGCGGCCTTGGAAGACATCTCCGCGCCCGAAGAGCCGGACCTCCGCCTCGCGGCCGGGATAGATCTCGTCATAATCGACTTCAGGAACCAGAATGTCGACGAACAGCTCGCGGCAGTCGAGGATGCGCATCATCTCGTTGTTCAGAACGACATTGGAACCGCTGACCACGTTGCGGCTCCACACGACGCCATCGAAGGGCGACGGGATCGTCGCGGCTTCGAGACTGAGAACCCGCCTCTCCTCCTCGGCTATCTGCTGGTCCGTCTGTTTTGCCCGTGCCTCGTTCTCCGCGATCCGCGTATTGAGATCGTGGATGCGGACGATCACCTCGTCCTGGCGCTGCCTGGAATAAGGCACGTCGTTCTGGCCGTCGCCGACGATGAATATGCCCTGACGCACGGCTTTGAGGCGTTGCTGCAGCAATTCCACGGTCAAATTGCTGATCTCGAGTTCGCCGCCGGCGGCCGCACCGGCGGCTTCCGCCGCCTCCACCATCTTGCGGGTGAATATCCCCTTGGCCTCGAGGTCCTGCCGCCGGACGAGGTCGACCCTCGCCACGACGTCCTGCGCGCGCGACACTTCGATCCTCTTCTGCAGGATCTGAACCTCGCGCTCCAGACTGGCGATGGTCGCGTTCCTGAAGATGTCGAGCCGCCCGGCAAGATCATCCCGCAATCGCGCGAGTTCATCCCGCTCCCGCCGCAGCGCCGCGACGCGCTCGACGGCGGTTCGATGATCGGTGCGCAGCGACGCCAGGATCGCTCTGTTGACACGCTGGTTACGGATCGTCGCGAGCGTTTCACCCTCTGCCACCGGCGTTCCGATCCGAGACGCCGGTTTCTCGATCTCGCCGTCGATCGGCGCATTTATCACGGCAAGGCGCGCGTTTACCGTCCCATCCAGGCTGCTGTAGCCAGTCAACCCGGGCAGCAGGACGGCAATTGCAAGCGCCAGGAGGAGGATGCCGACGGTAATACGTGTGAGCCGATGATTGAGGATCATGTCAAATTACTCACTGGGGTCAGCCGGTTCGGCTGATACGCTGCTGCAACTCTTCTCGCGACGCCGCGCCCGAACTCAAGTCCGCCTCGCCGCATCCCGTCACGATTGAATGGTATTCTTTGCTGAGCAACCCTCAAATTTGCATGTTTCCGTGGTGAACTGCGCAAAACTTCGGCGAGTGACGGAGAGTGCCCGCATTACTCTAAGGTTTAAGGATAGCGCGCCGACGTTTTTTTGCGATAGGTCGGAACGCCGCCGGGCTTCCCCTAACAAGGGACGGGTCGCCCGGGCGCCTTCTTTCACGAACGACGGAGACAGAAATGGGACAAGCCGTACGAATCCCCACGAACGAGCGTCAAAGATTGCTCGCAGTCCGTTCGCTCAATTCAATCGGCAGCGCTCCCACGCCCGAACTCGCAACCCTGGCCGAGCTTGCCAAGGGCATCTTCGACGTTTCCTACGCCGCCATAAACATCATCGACGAAGACTGGCAGCGGATCGCCGGTCAGGCGGGCTTGAGGATCGGCGAATGCTCGCGCGAGATGTCCATATGCACGCGGGTCGTCTTCGCGGACGAACTCCTCATTATCCCGGATCTGGCGGAAGACCGTGAACTGAAAACGAGACCGTATGTGGTCGGAAGCCCGCACTTCCGCTTTTACGCCGGCGCGCCCGTCTATCTCGAGAACCTGCCCGTCGGCAGCTTCTGCATCCTCGATGGCCGGCCCAGGGATCTTTCCGACGAGCAGGCGCAGAACCTGCGCCGATTTGCGGCGGTCGCCAGTGCGCTTTTGAGCCTGCAGAAGGCCAATCTCGTCATGGGCCTCGCCCATAACCAATTACAGAATGCGGCCATCACCGATCCGTTGACGGGCCTGTTCAACCGCTCGGCCCTGTCGTCGATCGTCGACGGGGCTCTCCACCACGCGATTGCCGCGGGTCAGACCTTCGGGGCTCTTTATCTCGACATGGATGGATTCAAGGCGATCAACGACGAGCTTGGCCATCACGCCGGCGACGAGGTTCTGTACGAGGCCGCCAACCGAATTCGCTCGGTCATCAGAGCAGGCGATATCGCGATCCGCATGGGCGGCGACGAATTCGCCGTTTTCATTCCAAATCCGCCCAATGCGCCGGCGCTCGCAGCGGTTTCGCAGCGGCTGGTCGCAGCCTTTCGCGAACCCTTCCAGGTAGACGGCAAGGCGGTCCTCGCACGCATCAGCATCGGCGGCGCCCTCGCCCCGTCCAACGGGCAGCAACGAGCGGAGCTGCTGAACAGCTGCGACAGGGCTCTCTACGCGGCAAAGCGTGACGGTCGCGACCGTTTCGTCGTCCTCGACGCCTGACGGAAAGGCAACGACAATGAGAGCTGCATGGTACGAGAAGAATGGCGCCGCCCGCGATGTCCTGGAGGTTGGCAGCCTTCCCGAGCCTATCCCCGGCCCCGGAGAGGTCCGCGTCCGCATACATGCGTCCGGCGTCAATCCGTCCGATGTGAAGGCCAGGGCCGGACGGCCCCTCATTGCCGGGCGAATGATCCCGCACAGTGATGGCGCGGGCATTATCGACGCGGTGGGAACGGGCGTCGCAGGCGAGCGCATCGGCGAGCGAGTATGGACCTGGAATGCCGCCTGGCGGCGTTCGAACGGTACGGCTGCCGAATATGTGGTCCTTCCGCAGGATCAGGCGGTTCACCTGCCCGATAACGTATCTTTCGAGCAGGGCGCCTGCCTCGGCATTCCAGCGCTGACGGCACTTCGCGCGGTGACCACGGACGGAGCCGTATTTGGAAAAACCGTGCTGGTCACCGGCGGTGCGGGCGCAGTCGGCGCTTACGCCATTCAGTTCGCCAGGCTTTATGGCGCGGCGCGCATCGTCACGACCGTCAGTTCGTCGGAAAAGGCCGAAATCTGCACGCAGCTGGGAGCCGACCACACGATCAACTACAGAACGGAAGATGTCGTCGACCGGATAGGGGGCATCACCAACGGGCGCGGCGTCGACCGAGTCATAGAGGTGGACGCCGCCACGAATGTCGAGATGCTGCCAGGCATCATAGCGCGGGACGGGCTTTGCGTAATATACGGCTCCAGCAAGCCGGAAATCTCATTCGAGTTCTTTCCGATGATCCTCGCCGGCGCCGCGGCGCGGTTCTTCATCGTCTATGAGATGTCGCCGGAAGTGCGCGAGCAGACCGTCGGCGCGCTGCAAGGGCAGCTGGCATCCGGGCTTCTCAGACATCATATCGCCGAAACATTCGCGCTGGACGACATCGCCGCAGCCCACGAGGCGGTCGAGAGCGGGAAACCAGTCGGCAACGTCGTCGTTTCTCTCGCTCGGTAGGCCGCGGCAAGGCCCGATGAAAACCGCGGCACCGGAGGCCGGGTGGTGCGTCCGTATCGGGGCCGACGTTCGAACCGTTCGGCTCACACGTACAATCGTGGAAGTGCTCTAAAAGCTCTCGCCTGCAATTCCTAAAATGTGGCGCATTGAGTCGCGGCCGGCAATCGAGCCCGGGCGCGACATTGGCTTCGTCGGTGGCGATGCAAGCCTGACGCTGCAAGCCGCTGAAGTCCTTCGGTTTTTCTTTTCAGGAAGCGAGCACCGACTCGGCGCGGAAAAAATCTACGTCGATCGCGCAGAACGAAGTTGACAGAGGGCAAATCTATGTCCAACATATATATACGCTGTCTTCTATTAGAAGACAATAGGCTGTATGGAATTTTTGCAAAATGTCGGTTCGACCCTTATCATCGGTGCTCAAGACCCTCGCAGCGTTCGAGTGCATCGCCGCTGCACCGGAGCCGCTGCGCCTCGTCGACATCGCGCGCCAACTTGGCGAAGCGCGGGGTGCGGCCCATCAGCGCCTCGTTACCCTCGTGGAAGCCGGATGGATCGAGCAGACGCCCGACGGCCGGTATCGTTTGACGCTTCGCATCGTCGGGCATGCGGCAATGGCGCTCGAACAATCCAATCTCGGCGCGCGCTTTGCAGGCGTTCTGGAAGAGATGGTCACTCAGAGTGGTGAGACCGCCTCGCTCGCCGTTCTCGACGGAAAATCCGCGGTCATCGTTCGGCGGGTGGAGTCGCGAGGCGTTCTTCGCGCGGACCTTCGGATCGGAACGCAGCTCCGTCTCGATCGCACCGCCTTCGGCCGGGTGCTCGTATCGTTCTCGCGTCCGGAAATAGTCGACCGGCTACGGGCGCAGGGCGTCGAACTGCCGGATGACCAGATCGTCGCCGAGGTGCGCCGGTGCGGCTACGCCATTTCGGAGGTCGAAGGGCCACGGACCGTATCGGCCGTCGCCGCCCCGATCATCGATGCGCAGAACGAATGCATCGGCGCGCTCGCGCTTTCCGGCCCGTTCACAGGTTTCGACACTGACAAGTGCGCCCGGATCGTCGTCGCAGCCGCGGCGGCAAGCGCCGCGCGCCTGCGAGGAGAACAATGAAATGAGCGCCCTGAAGAAACCCGCGCCGGAGTCGGAGGCACACCGCATCGCGCGGCTGATGCGTTCGCCGGCCGACATCATGAAGCCAGAAAGGCTCGCCGCCATCCAGCCGTCGCGCATCAGCGCATCGCGCGCGCTGATGAGCCGCGCCGTCGGTCAGCGCTGGCAGATTCTGTGCAAGCGCTTCGACATCGACGCCAAGGGCAACGGCGTCGCCGAATACCGCATCGACATCGGCGGCTGGCGCTTCAGCTTTCCCGTCTATTCATTCGAGCCCTCGCCGCACGGCCGTACGGGCCGCATCATCGGCCGGGCCTGGGATATGATGGGCGCTCTGGTCGAAGGCGACATGAGCGATCGGGATTTCGAAACGACCCGAACCGAGCTTCCGAAGCTCTATGAGGGCCGCGCCACGCCAGGAACGCTGATCTGGTGCCGCTCCAACCGCAGCGGCCGCTTCTTCGAAGGCGCGAAGGCTGCGCTCCAGGCCGGTCGCCAGCCCAACGTCGCCGAGCTCGCTCAGACCTGCTATCTGATGCGCAATACCGGCCTCGACGGCAACGGCACCTTCGGGACCAAGTCCTTCCTCGCCTATGGGGGCGATCACCCGCTCCGCTGGTCGCTCGCCGCCCAGATGCTCTGCGCCTATATGATGCGCGTCTTTGCCCAGGATCTCCTTGCCCATCTCGTCCGGCTCGAAGCCCCTGCAGCCCCGCAGATGGCGATCGAGCTCCGCCGCTTCCTCGGGGTCGGCAACGGCTCGGCGCTTGGCCTGATGCTCTTCGTCAACAACCATCCGCGCCTGATCGAGCGCTGGCTCTTCATCCGCGAGGAGGCGATCGCGCGCGCCAAGGCGCTCACACCGGACGAAGCAGGCTCGGAGATCGCCAAGCTGCTGAGCCTTGTCGATAAAGCGATCACCTTCCGGTCCGAGGACCGCGTGCAGTACGAGAACGTCACGCGCTCCGAGGTCGTGGCGCGGGAACTCGGCGTGATCCGCGACGCCGTTGCGAATTTGCTTACCCGCTGGCAGAGCGGCAGCCGCTTCGAAAGCGAGCCCTTTGCCGAGCTTGCTGCATCCCTCGAGTGCCGCGTCCATGCGGAAGCCATGGAAACCCTCCATTCCCTCCTCATAGAGCTCGTTGGCGAAGAGGCCGACCAGCTCGTGGAAGGTCTGGTCATCGATGAAGAGCTGACGGGCCGGCCGGAAATGCCGGTCGCCCGGCTGCGCGAGATCCTGAGAAATGACTACGCCTGGGCTTTCGGACTCGATCTCGATATCGAGCCCGGAAAGCGATACGTCTGGTACAAATCGGTTTCCGCCGAGGAGCCGCGCCGCGGCCCCGCTGCGGAAGTCGGCGAGAATGTCGTCAATCTCGGCCTCGACCTGCCACGGCTCGTGGTTGCCCTCGACCGCGACCTCGCCGGCGCCGATCCGACCCTCAGCACGGCCCGCTTCCTGCTTGCGCATCCCGAACACCGTGCGATCGCCACGCGCGTGCAGGCGCTTGCCGGCACCGGCCTCCACTCGCCGCATGCCGACATCATGAGCGGGGCCTTCACCCCCGCCCATATCACCCGCCTTCTCAATGTCGGCATCCACGGCATCGACAAGACCCGCGATTTTCTCGACCGCAACCTGCGCGGCGTTCTGTTCCACGGCGCGCCCGTTCCGGAGGACATTGCTGCCGGCAGCGCCGACGACCTGTGGTTCTACCCTTCGGAGCCGTGCCTATGAGTTCCCGCCAGTCCAACCTTCCTTCGACCCTCACCGTAAGCCTTCGCGAACTGCGAATGGTCTTCGAGCGGCTGATACAGGTCACGCGGCTCGATGCGGGTCTCGTACCCTCGCTAAGGGATTGCGCACTTTATTCCGCAGCGCTCGGCCTCGGCGGCTTCGCCCGGCTGGCTCACAACCTCGAGGCGGTGCGATCGGCAAATCCGCATGCGCTGAGCCTAACAGCGGACGCCGAGCGCCTCATTGTCGACTGCGGCGGGCAGCACACATGGATCGCCGCCGATGCGGTGCTCGATCTCGCAGCGGAGCGTCTGCGCACGCAGGGCTCGGGGGCGGTCGAGGTCCGTAACGCCACCGAGATCGGCGAACTGAGGATCGTCGAGGCTCTTGCGCAGCGTTTTGGACTGCAGGCCGAGGTCGCGATCGACGAGACCGCCGGCTCTGCCGAGATCGTCGTCTCGCCCGCCCCGAAGGCAATGGATGCCACGGTTCTCGAAAGAATCAGGCGCGACGGGCTGACCGTCGATGCGGCTCTCTGGTGGCAGCTGTTCCACCGGTCCGCCGAAGCACTCGCGCCCGATTCCTACCTGTCGCGCCGCCACGCCGGGCCGATCATCGTCGAGGCCGACGGCAAGGTCATCGGTCGGCAGGACGAGGACGAGACGGACCTGTCCCTGCTCATCGCCGGCGCCGCGGACCACGGCACGACGGCAATCAATAACTGAGATGGAACGACCATGATCATCGATGCACTTCAATGCGGTCATTTCAACCGCGAGTCCTTCGAGGCGCTGAGGCAGGGCGGCTACAGCGCGGTGACGCCGACGCTCGGTTTCTGGGAAGGGACGATGGAGTCTCTCGACTCGCTTGCCCGCTGGCGAGACCTGGAGCGTGACAACGCCGACCTCATCCTTATCGCCAGAACGGCCGCCGATATCGAGCGCGCCGAAAGGGAGGGAAAGCTGGCGGTGGTGCTCGGCTACCAGAATTCCAACCTCTTCGAGGACCGCATCGCATTCGTCGAGTTTTTCGCCGAACTCGGCGTGCGCGTCGTGCAACTGACCTACAACAACCAGAACGAGCTCGGCGGCTCCTGCTACGAGGAAAACGACAGCGGGCTTGCCCGCTTCGGCCGCGATGTCGTGCGGGAAATGAACCGCGTCGGCATGCTGGTCGATCTTTCCCATGTCGGCGACCGGACCACCCTCGACACGATCGAGTGGTCGGAGAAGCCCGTGGCGATCACCCATGCCAATGCCGCTTCGCTCTTCGCGCATAAGCGCAATAAGTCCGACAAGGTGATCAAAGCCCTTTCCGAGCGCGGCGGCGTCATCGGCTGCGTCGCCTATCGCAACATCACGCCCGACGCTGCCTGCGCCACCGTCGACGGCTGGTGCGAGATGGTTGCCCGCACCGTCGACATCGCCGGCATCGACCATGTCGGCATCGGCACCGACATTTCGCATAACCACACCCCACGCGACTACGACTGGATGCGCAAGGGCCGCTGGACCCGCTCGGTCCAGTACGGTGCCGGCTCGCCTCAGCGGCCCGGGGCCGTGGCGAAACCGGAATGGCTGCTCAAGCCGCAGAACCTGCAGGACGTCGCCCCGGCCCTGCTGCGCGCCGGTTTCAATCAGGAGGAGGCGAACAAGATCCTCCGCGGCAACTGGCTCCGCCTCTACGCGGAGGTCTTCCGCCCGGACTGACCGGATCCAAAAACCGATTCAAAAAACAAGAAGAGCCGCCGCTTTGGGCGAGCGGCCACGGGAATAGCAGACAGACGACCATTCGACATCAAGGAGAACCACGAATGGAAATGTTCAAGAAAGCATCAGCCACGCCGCTGTCGCGACGCACCGTTCTCGGCGCCGGTCTTTTCGGGACCGCAATGCTGGCCTCCCCCTACATCCGGCGCGCCAGCGCGGAGGAAAACGTCCTCTACGTAAACACCTGGGGCGGCGACTGGGAGGCATCGGTCAAAAAGTTCCTGTTCGAACCCTTCACGGCGGATACGGGAATAGAGATCCGGACCGTCTCGCCGATATCCTTCGCCAAGCTCGCTGCGCAGAAGACCACGGGCGTCTACGAATTCGACGTGACCACGCTCGGCGTCGCCGATGTCGCGCGCGCCAATGGCGCTGGTCTCCTCGAGGCGCTGGAAGGTCACGTCGACACCTCCAAGCTTTGGGAAGGCGCCATCTACCAAAACGGGCTGTCGACGCATGGCTTTGCCACGCAGATGGCCTACAATGCCGCGAAATTCCCGGAAGCGTTGAAGAACTGGTCCGACTTCTTCAATGCCGAGAAGTTTCCGGGCAACCGCAGTCTGCAGCGTCACGCCGCCCGCGTCCTGGCGATCGCGCTGCTAGCCGACGGCGTTCCGGCCGACCAGCTCTTTCCCTATGACCTCGACCGCGCTTTCGCCTCGCTCGACCGGATCAAGGACCACGTCCGCGTCTGGTGGACCGCCGGGCCACAGGCGCGGCAGATACTGACCGACGGCGAGGTGGACATGGCAGGCCTCTGGGACAGCGACGCCTTCGGCGCCAAGGAGGCATCGAAGGATCCGATCGAGATCGTCTGGGACCAGGCCGTCGTCGACAAGGCCTGCTGGATCGTCGCCAAAGACAGCCCGCGCGCCGAAAACGGCTTCAAGCTGATCAGCCATATCGGCCAGAACGCAGAGGGGCTCGCGAAGTTCTGCATCGCCGACCAGAACGGCCCGATGAACCCGAAATCCTTCGATTTCATTCCCACCGAGGTCGCGGCCAGAATGCCGACCCATCCGGAGCATCTGGCCCGGGCCGTCATGCTGGACGGGGCGAAGCTGCTGCCCCAACTCGACGAGCTGTCCACCCGCTTCGAAAGCTGGGTCGGAATCTAAGCAGCGCATCCGGTCCCGGTAAGTGCGGCCGGAAAATGCAATGCATCGGATAGGGTGCCGGCGATGCCTGCGCCGGTACCGGCCGTCCGCGACGGAGACCCTATCCGAGGGTAAAGGAGCAATGTCATGAAACTCCGGACGTCCCCGATCCTGGTAGAAGGGCCCATGCCGCTGATGGCTCCGGCGGTGATCTTCCTTGCGCTCTTCTTTCTCGTTCCGCTTGGCTACGTGGTCTGGATGAGCGTGTCGCAGCCCGTGATCGGATTGCAGAATTTTGGCCGGCTGCTGAATTCCAGTCTGTTCGCCTCGGTCCTCTACAACACGTTCAAGACGGCGCTCCTGGTGACGCTGCTGAGCCTTCTCTTCGCCTATCCGCTCGCCTATGCCGCGGCGAATGGCTCGAAGCGCTTTGCGACTTTCCTGTTGACGGTCGTCGCCCTCTCGTTCTGGACCAGCTATCTGGTGCGCACCTATGCCTGGATGGTCATCCTCGGCAATCAGGGGCCGGTGACGGCGCTCCTCACGTGGTTCGGTTGGGACCGCGCGCCGAAGATCCTGTTCACCACCTTCAGCGCCACGCTCGCCATGACCCACGCCCTTATTCCCTTCATGACCATGTCGCTCTTCGCCGTGATGAAACGGATCGACCCGCTCTATGTCCGCGCTGCGGAAAACCTCGGCGCGCACCCGCTTCGCGCCTTCGTCTCCGTCTATCTGCCGTTGAGCGCGCCCGGCATCGTCAATGGCTGCACCCTGGTCTTCATCACCTGCCTCGGCTTCTACGTCATGCCCGTCCTGCTCGGGAGCCCACGCGACCAGATGATCGCCGGCATCATCGGAGACCAGATCGAGCAGACCCTCGACTTCGGCCTCGGCTCGGCGATCTCGATCGTGCTGTTGGCGCTGACGCTCGCGGTCTATGCGCTCTACAACCGCTTCTTCGGTCTCGACCGCCTTTGGGCGGGAGGTGACCGATGAGCCTCTGGGTCCGTTCTCTGGCAATTCTGATCGCCGCCTTCGTCGCGGCGCCGATGTTCATCGTCATTCCGATGTCCTTCAGCTCGGCGGCATCGCTCGCCTTCCCGCCGCCCGGCTATACGCTTCAGAACTACGTCAACTTCTTCTCCGACCCGAACTGGACGCAGCCGCTGACCAACAGCCTGCTGATCGGCCTCGGCACGGTCTGCGTGACGATGCTCGTCGCCGTTCCGGCCTCTTTCGCCCTGGTGCGGCACGTGTTCATGGGGCGCACGGTCTTCAACCTTCTGATCATGCTGCCGATGATCGTGCCCACCATCGTCATGGCGCTCGGCTACTACATCTATTTCGGGCAGCTCCGGCTGGTTCAGAGCTATCTCGGCGTGATCCTCGCCCATAGCTGCATCGCCCTGCCGATGTCGACGCTGATCCTGACGGCGGCGCTCAAGGGCTTCGACCGCTCGGTGGAACGCGCCGCGATGAATCTGGGGGCTTCGCCGCTCACGACCTTCCGGCTTATCACCTTTCCGATCCTGCGGCCGGCCTTCACCGTCGCCGGGCTCTTCGCCTTCATCGCATCCTTCGATGAGGCCGTCATCGCCCTCTTCATCTCCGGCCGCGACAAGGCGACCTTGCCGCGCCAGATGTTCAACGCCGTCCGCCAGGAAGCGGATCCGACAATTTCGGCCGCCTCGTCCTTCCTGTTCCTGCTCGTTCTCGCCGGCCTCTGCATCTGGCTTGCGCCGCAACTCGTGCGCCGCCGCACCCGCGTGCTGGACCAGACCGACGGCAACGGCGCCGCCGAGCCGGCCGCCGCAGCATCCTGATTTTGGAGCAAAGCCATGAATGCCCGTTCCCTCACCCTTCGCAACGTTACCAAGTCCTATGACGGCAGGCATATGGCTGCCGACGACGTTTCGCTCGACATCAAGGCCGGCGAGTTCGTCTCCTTCCTCGGCCCGTCCGGCTCCGGCAAGACGACGACGCTGATGATGATCGCCGGTTTCCAGCGTCCGACCAGCGGCGAGATCCGGCTCGGCGAGCGCGCAATCGACAACCTGCCGCCGCACAGGCGCAATATCGGCATGGTGTTCCAGAACTATGCGCTCTTCCCGCACATGACGGTCGCCGACAATGTGGGCTTCCCGCTGCGCATGCGCGGCGTCGCCAAGCAAGACAAGGAGCGCCGTTCCCGCGAGGCATTGGCCAAGGTCGGGCTTCTGGGTTTCGAAACGCGCGTGCCCTCCGAGCTTTCCGGCGGCCAACAGCAGCGCGTGGCGCTTGCCCGTGCTCTTGTCTTCGAACCCGACATCATTCTGCTCGACGAGCCGCTCGGCGCGCTCGACAAGGCACTGCGCGAACATATGCAGGTGGAATTGAAGCGCATCCACAAGGACCTCGGCGTCACCATGGTCTACGTCACCCACGACCAGTCGGAGGCCATGACCATGTCAGACCGGATCGCCGTCTTCAATCAGGGGCGGATCGAACAGGTCGGCACGCCGAACGAGATCTACCGCGCGCCGAAGACCCGCTTCGTCGCATCCTTCATCGGTGACAGCAACCTCATCGAGGGCTCGTCGCTCGGCGACGGAAGATTCGACACGCCGGTCGGCATTGTCGAGGCGCGGAGCAGGCAAGCGGAGCGCAACCGGCGGGCCGATCTGCTGCTCAGACCTGAAATGATCCGCATCGCCGAAACCTCACAGGGCGGACGCCAGCCGCTGAAGATCGACAGCACGATCAACTACGGCGACAACCTGCTCGTCATCGGGAAGCTCGGCACGCAGCCAATCCGCATGCGGGTCCCCGGCGCCGAAGCGCGCAGGATCGAGGGCATTTCCGAATGCCACGTGACCTGGCGCGCCGAGGATGTCCACGTCATCGCCTGATCCGAACTCCGGTTGCCGATGGAGCCGCACATGAACGACCGTCCGAATTCCCTCCACGCTCTCGACAAGCAGAGCCTCGTCCACCCCTACACGAACCTGGCCGTGCATCAGGAAACCGGGCCGCACGTGATCACCGGCGGCGACGGCATCTATGTCGTCGACGACGAAGGAAGACGCTACATCGAGGGATTGGCGGGTCTGTTCTGCGCCGGTCTAGGCTTCAGCGAGCAGCGCCTCGTGGAGGCCGCGACGCGACAGCTCAAGACGATGCCCTTCTATCACTCCTTCGCGCACAAATCGACGGAGCCGGGCATCAGGCTGGCGGAGAAGCTCCTGGCGATCGCGCCGGTACCGATGTCGAAGGTGTTCTTCGCCGGCTCCGGGTCGGAAGCGAACGACACGGCGATCAAGCTCATCTGGTACTACAACAACGCTCTCGGGCGTCCCGGGAAGAAGAAGATCATCTCGCGCCGCAAGGCCTATCACGGCGTCACCGTCGCAACCGCGAGCCTCACCGGTCTGCCGTTCAATCACCGCGATTTCGACCTGCCGATCGCCAACATTCTCCATACCGATTGCCCGCACTACTGGCGCTTCGCCGAGATCGGGGAGACGGAGGAAGACTTCGCCACGCGCATGGCCGACAACCTCGAAGCGATGATCCTCGAAGAGGGTCCGGAAACGATCGCCGCCTTCTTCGCCGAGCCCGTCATGGTCTCGGGCGGCGTCATCACCCCGCCGAAAGGCTATTTCGAAAAGGTCCAGGCGGTCCTCCGCAAATACGATATCCTGCTCGTCGCCGACGAGGTGATCTGCGGCTTTGGCCGCACGGGCAACATGTTCGGCTCAGAAACCTACGGGCTCAAGCCGGACATGATCAGCTGCGCCAAGCAGCTGTCGGCGGCCTATATGCCGATCTCCGCCCTGATGATCAACGAGACGATCGCGGACGCACTGGTGGACCAGAGCCGGAAGATCGGCACCTTCTCGCACGGTTTCACCTATGGCGGCCATCCGGTTGCAGCCGCCGTGGCGCTGGAAGCGCTGACGATTTACGAGGAGATCGACATCGTCGGCCATGTGCGCTCCGTCGCCCCCGCCTTCCAGGAACGTGTGCGTAAGCTCGGCGAGCACCCGCTGATCGGAGAAGCGCGCGGCGTCGGTCTCGTTGCCGGTCTCGAATTCGTCAAGGACAAAGCGACCAAGGAGAATTTTGCGCCCGCCCTGCAGGTGGCAAACCAGGCCGGCAAGTTCGCGACCGCCCGCGGCGTCCTGACACGCGGCCTCGGCGACATGGTGAGCCTCTGCCCCGCGATGATCATCGATGACGAGCAGATCGACGACCTGATGACGCGCATGGGGCTGGCGCTTGATGATACGCTGGCCTGGGCACGCGCCGAGGGACATGTCGCCTGAGGGAAGATCATGAATCCGGAAACCACTGCAGTCCCCTATGAGCGCCTCGGCATGCTGATCGATGGCCGCTGGATCTACGAGACGGAGCGGAGCACCGACGTGGTGGATCCCGCCACGGGCCAGACGATTGCTCAGCTGCCTTTGGCGACCGATGGCGAGATTGCCGAAGCCGTTGCCTCCTCGCAGCGCGCATTCGAGAGCTGGAAGGATCGCTCCCCGCTCGAGCGGGGCCAGATCCTGCGCCGCTTCGCAGACCTCGCCCGCAAGCATGCCGACGAGATCGCCCGCAACATGACGCGCGACCAGGGCAAGCCGCTCGGTGAGGCGATCGGCGAAGTCCGTTTCGCCGCCGACCATGCCGATTGGCACGCAGAGGAAGCGCGCCGCATCTACGGACGGGTCATTCCCGCGCGCGATCCGCGCGTACAGCAGATGGTCCTTCGCGAACCGGTGGGGGTCTGTATCGCCTTCACCCCTTGGAATTTCCCCTTCAGCCAGGCGCTGCGCAAGGTGGTGGCGGCGCTTGCAAGCGGCTGCACCGTGATCCTCAAGGGACCGGGAGAATCCCCCTCCTCCACGGTCGCGATCGGCCGGCTGATGCAGGAGGCCGGGCTGCCGGACGGCTGTCTCAACATTCTCTGGGGCGACCCGGCCCACCTGTCGGAGACGCTGCTGGCGGCGCCGGAAGTCAGAAAGATATCCTTCACGGGTTCGGTCGAGGTCGGGAAGCATCTCGCGAGCCTTGCGGGCAGGTACATGAAGCGGTCCACGATGGAGCTCGGGGGTCATGCGCCGGTGATCATCTTCGACGACGCCGACATCGATGCGGCAGCCGACGCGCTTGCCGGCCAGAAGGTGCGTAATGCGGGCCAGGTCTGCATCTCTCCGACACGGTTTTACGTGCAGGCGAAAGGGCACGACCGTTTCCTGGCACGCTTTGCCGAGAAGATCGCTTCGACAAGGGTCGGCAACGGTTTCGAGGAGAGCGTACAGATGGGCCCGCTCTGCCACGCCCGACGCGTCGCTGCCATGGAGGGTTTCGTTCAGGACGCGCGCGAGCAGGGTGCCGAGATCGTCACCGGCGGCGAGCGCGTTGGGAATGCGGGATTTTTCTACGCGCCAACCGTGGTCGCCGGCGGCACCGATGAACTGCGCCTGATGAAGGAGGAGCCCTTCGGACCGATCGCCGTCGTGACGCCCTTCGGCGAGTTCGACGAGGTGATCCGTCGCGCCAACAGCCTGCCCTTCGGTCTTGCGTCCTATGTGTTCACCGGCTCGAGCAGCCGCGCACGGCATGCCGCACGCGCCCTTGCAGCCGGAATGGTGAGCATCAACCATTTCGGCCTGGCGCTGCCGGAGACCCCCTTCGGAGGAATCAACGACAGCGGCTACGGCAGCGAGGGAGGCTTGGAGACTTTCGACGGCTATCTGAATGCGAAGTTCGTCACCCGTTTCGACCAAGTCCCGCAGTGAACCTATCCGACAGACGAAACGAGCGAGAAGAGCATGTTTGAAGTCATCGATACCGGCGCCGATCCGTCGGATGTTCCGGTCAGCGAAGCGGTTCGCGCCGGCGATCTTTTCTGGTCGGTGCACATCTCGGAGGACCCGGTCACCGGCGAGCCGGTCTTTGGCGACATCGAAACGCAGGCGCGCCGCACGCTGCAGAATCTGGAAATCGCGATCAAGGCCGCCGGCGGCTCCGTCGCAAATGTCGTGCAGATGCAGGTGTTCCTCACTGAAAGAGCCGACGCTCCCGGCATGAACAGGGTCTATACCGAGTTCTTCAGGGAGCCCTATCCGGTGCGCGCGACCGTGGTCGTCAAGGAGCTCATCACCCCGGGCCTGCGCATCGAGGTCCTTGCCCATGCGGTGCTCGAGGGTGCTTGATCGCAGCGCACGGCCCGAATTCAGCAAGGCGTGAGAAACACGAATGTTCGAGAAAGTCGAAACCGGAATTGCCGCATCCCGCTCTCCCTTGAGCGGTACCGTGAAGGCGGGCCGGATCGTGAGAT
This sequence comes from Sinorhizobium sp. P24N7, assembly GCF_042436655.1. NCBI lineage: Bacteria > Pseudomonadati > Pseudomonadota > Alphaproteobacteria > Hyphomicrobiales > Rhizobiaceae > Sinorhizobium > Sinorhizobium sp. P24N7. The sequence continues at coordinate 277,256 of NZ_JBHMIW010000010.1, forward strand.
CGGCTCACATAGCGAAGAACCCGGCGACCGGCGAACTCGTCACCGGGGACATCGAGTACCAGGCGCGACAGGTATTCTCCAACCTCCGGCAGGCGCTTGAAGCCGCCGGAAGCACGCTTGCCGCTGTCGTGCAGATACAGGTCTATCTGGTCGACCGGGCCGATGCCCCGAGCATGAACAAGATATACCGCGAATTCTTCGCGCCTCCCTTTCCCGTGCGGGCGACAGTCGTCACGGAGCTCCTTTCACCCGGCATCCGCCTGGAAATCCTCGCCACTGCGGTCTGCTCCCCGGATTGAGCAGTTCAAGCGACAGCCCAAGCCGGCTGCACGCGTCGCTGCTGCAAGC